>CAXTVB010000160.1:0-6423 GCA_964247555.1 uncultured Sphingomonas sp.
CTATTATTTCTCGTTCGGCGTCGATCACGGGCTGACCGTCACGCCGCACGTCTACACCGCGGTCCTGCCGATGCTGCAGCTCGACTATCGGTCGCTCGGCGATCTCGGCGCGTATCACATGACCGGCTACGTCACCGCCAGCCGGCGCAGCGACGACATTACGACGACGGGAGCCAGCACCGATACCGAACAGGCGCTGCGCGGCTATATCGACGGGGTCGGTCGTTTCCAGCTGTCGCCCAATTGGAGCGTCAGCGCGTCGATCCGCTACACGTCGGACCTCACCTTCCTGCGGCGCTACGAGATTTCGAGCGACGACGTGCTGCGCAACACGGTCAGCGTCGAGCATGTCGATGCCAACAGCTATCTCTCGATCACCGGCTGGGCGGTGCAGACGTTGCGCGTCAACGACATCCAGGGCCAGCAGCCCGTCGCCTTGCCCGAAATCGATTACCGCCGCCGCATCGACGAGGACGTGACGGGTGGCCATTTCATGCTCCAGCTCAACACGCTGGCCCTGACCCGGAGCGAGGGCCAGGACACCCAGCGCGCCTTCGCCAGCGTGGAATGGGACCTGCGCAAGCTGACGAAGTGGGGCCAGGAAGTCACCTTCACCGCGTTCGCGCGCGGCGATCTCTACAATACCGGCGATGTCGCCGCGACCGACGTTCTGGCCTATCGTGGGCTGACGGGGTTCCACACGCGGGCGATCGGCGCGCTGGCGGTCGATATCAAATGGCCCTTCGTGGGCAATTTCCTGGGCGGGACGCAGCGATTCACGCCGCGCTTCCAGATCGTCGCCGCGCCCAGCATCGACAACAGTTCGGTGCCCAACGAGGATTCGCGCGCGATCGACCTGGACGATACCAACCTGTTCTCGCTCAACCGCTTTCCCGGTTACGACCGGTTCGAGGATTCGAGCCGTGCGACCTATGGCGCGGAATGGGCGGTGGACCTGCCCGGGCTGACCTTCGACACCGTCATCGGTCAAAGCTACCGATTGAACGACCGTCCATCGATCTTCTATCCCGGCACCGGACTGTCGGACCGGCTGTCCGACATCGTCGGCCGCAGCGAGTTGCGGTATCGCGATCTCGTATCGATCGTCGCGCGCTACCGGATCGACAAGGACGATTTCACGGTACGCCGCAACGAAGTGGATGCGACGATCGGGTCGCGATCGACCTATGTCCTGCTCGGCTATCTCCGGCTGAACCGCAATATCGATCCGGTGTACGAGGATCTGGCCGACCACGAGGAAATCCGCGTCGCCGGCCGCGTCCAGTTCTCGCGCTTCTGGTCGGCGTTCGGATCGACGGTCATCGACCTCACCAACAAGATCGAGGACCCGCAGTCGACCGCCGACGGTTTCCAGCCGATCCGCCACCGATTGGGCGTGCAATATGAGGACGACTGCTTGCGGTTGGGCTTCACCTGGCGGCGCGATTACCAGACCACGGGCGATGCGCGCGCGGGGAACGGGTATCTGTTGACGCTGGCGTTCACCAATCTCGGTCGCTAACACGCCGTTCAGCCGCGGCGTGGCACGGCTGTCGGCGCGTTGATGGGGTATGGATCGATCGTGAAGCATTTCTACCGTTCGCGTACCGCCGGTCGCAAGGCGCTGGGCTCCGTCATGCTGGCGCTGATCGCCGGTGGCGCCGTCGCGCAGCCCGGGCTCGACATTCCGGCGAACCTCCAGATCTACGGCAAGCTCGACCCCAACATCCGCAAGCCGACCGCCGTCGTCAACGAGACCGTCATCACCGGCACCGACGTCGATCAGCGCGTCGCCCTGCTGGCCGTGGCGAACGGTACCACGCTGACGGCCGACGAGCGCGACAAGCTGAAGCTCCAGGTGCTGCGCCAGCTGATCGACGAGACGCTGCAGATCCAGGAGGCCAAGGCCAACGATATCGCCGCCACGTCGGACGAGATCGGGCAAAGCTTCGACCGGGTCGCGAAGAATTTCGGCAAGAGCCCGGCCGCGATGCGGACCTTCCTTCGCGACGCGGGCTCGTCGGAGCGTTCGCTCAAGCGGCAGATCGAGGCCGAGCTTGCCTGGCAGCGCTATCTGCGCAAGCGGGTCGAACCCTTCGTCAATGTCGGCGACGAGGAGGTGAAGGGTATCCTCGCACGGCTCGAAGAGGCCAAGGGCACCGAGGAATATAACGTCAAGGAGATATTCCTGGGCGCGACACCGGCGAACGCGCAGCAGGTCTATGCGAATGCGCGTGGGATCGTGCAGGAAATCCAGAAGGGCCAGCAGCCCTTCGAATATTATGCCCGTACCTATTCCGAGGCGTCGACCAAGGCGGTCAACGGCGATCTAGGCTGGGTCCGCGCCGCGCAATTGCCCGATTCGCTCGCCGAGGCGCTGCGGAACATGCAGGTGGGCCAGGTCGCCGGGCCGATCGAGCTGGCGGGGGGCTTCTCGCTGCTGTACCTGACCGACAAGCGCCAGGTCCTGACCGCCGATCCGCGCGATGCCAGACTGAGCCTGAAGCAGCTGACGATGCGTTTCCCCGCCGGTACGACACAGGTCGAGGCGGCCGCGCGCGCCGCCGCGTTCGGCAAGGCGACGCAGGCGTTGCAGGGTTGCGGTTCGGTCGAGAAGGTCGCGAAGACGATCGGCGCGGAGGTCGTGGACAACGACACCGTCCGCATCCGCGACTTGCCGGCGCAGTTGCAGGAGATCATGATCAAGCTGCAGGTCGGCCAGTCGAGCCCGCCGTTCGGATCGCCGCAGGACGGCGTCCGCGCGCTCGTGCTGTGCGGTCGCGACGATCCGAAATCGGGCGCCCTGCCCCGCGCCGAACAGGTCCAGGATCAGCTGGAACAGCAGCGCGTGAACCTGCGCGCGCAGCAGAAACTGCGCGATCTTCGTCGCGATGCGATCATCGATTATCGCTGAGGATCGGATCATGGACGTCGCGCCGCTCGCCGTATCGATGGGCGACCCGGCCGGGGTCGGGCCGGAGATCGTCGCGAAGGCCTGGGCGGCGCGGCACGACCGCGATCTGCCGCCTTTCGTCGCGGTCGGAGATATCCGCGCGATCGCAGCGATATGGGATGGCCCGACCCGGCTGGTGACCGATCTGGAAGCGGCGACGCGCGTGTTCGACGATGCGCTGCCCGTCCTGTCGATCGACGATGCCGGCGACATCATTCCCGGATCGCCCGACGTCGAGGGTGCCCGCTGCGCGCTGCACGCGCTGGAGATGGCCACGGGCCTCGTCCGGTCGGGCGCGGCGCGTGCGCTGGTGACCGGACCGGTCGCGAAGGCGCAGCTCTATGCGATCGGCTTCACGCATCCGGGCCAGACCGAGTTCGTCGCCGAACGCTGCGGGATCGCGGGCGAGAACGCCGTGATGATGCTCGCGGGCCCCGGCCTGCGCGTCGTGCCGATCACCACGCATGTCGCGCTCGCCGATGTGGCGGGGCTGCTCGATGTCGACCTGATCCTGGCGAAGGCGCGCGTCACCGCCCGCGGGCTGGACCGTCATTTCGGCATCGAACGCCCGCGGCTCGCCTTTGCCGGGTTCAATCCGCATGCCGGCGAACAGGGTGCGATCGGCCGCGAGGAGATCGACCTGATCGAACCCGCCATCGCGATCCTTCAGGCGGAGAGCATCGACGCCGTCGGTCCGTTCGCTGCGGACACGATGTTCCACCCGCGCGCCCGCGCCAAATACGACGTCGCGATGTGCTGCTACCATGACCAGGCGCTGATCCCCATCAAGACGCTGTATTTCGACGACGGGGTCAACATGACGCTCGGCCTGCCCATCGTCCGGACCTCGCCCGACCATGGCACCGCGTTCGGTATCGCCGGGCGCGATCAGGCGAACCCGGGGGCGATGATCGCGGCGATCGCGATGGCAGGCGAAGCCGCGGACCGCCGGAGCCGCGACGCAGCAGCGGCGTGACCGGCGCGCCGGTACTGCCGCCGCTGCGGGAGGTCATCGCCCGGCACGGCCTCGCCGCGAGCAAGGCGCTGGGGCAGAATTTCCTGTTCGACGGCCAGTTGCTGGCGCGGATCGCCGCGGTGCCGGGCGATCTGCGCGACGTACCCGTGCTGGAGGTTGGGCCGGGCCCAGGCGGGTTGACGCGGGCCTTGCTGGCGGCAGGCGCGCTGGTGACCGCGATCGAACGCGATCGGCGGTGCATTCCGGCGCTCGCCGAACTGGCGGAGGCGTATCCAGGGCGGCTGACCGTGATCGAGGGCGATGCGCTGGCGATCGATGCGCCCGCGCTGTTCGCGCAACCCCCGCATATCGTGTCGAACCTGCCCTATAATATCGGCACCGCTCTGCTCGTGAACTGGCTGTCGGCGGACTGGGCGCCGTGGTGGCGATCCTGCACGCTGATGTTCCAGAAGGAGGTCGCGGACCGGATCGTCGCGACCACCGATGGCGATGCCTATGGCCGGCTGGCGGTGCTGGCGCAGTGGCGGTCGACCGCGCGAATCGCCATGCCGGTGCACCGGTCGGCGTTCACCCCGCCGCCCAAGGTCATGTCGGCGGTCGTCCATATCCTCCCGACCCAGGCCCCGGAGGGTGTCGCGCTGGCCGATCTCGAGCGGCTGACGGGCGCGGCGTTCGGGCAGCGTCGCAAGATGCTGCGGCAGAGCCTGAAACCCGTGCCCGGCGCGCTCGCCGCGCTGGATGCGATCGGCATCGATGCGACGCGGCGGGCGGAGACGCTGTCGGTCGCCGACTTCACCGCGCTGGCCCGCGTCATTCGGGCGTAGCGGTCGGCTTCTTGTCGGCGACCATCGCGGTCGAGACCGGTGGTCCCTTCGCGATCGTCGCGGCCAGCGTCGTGGCGGGGGTGCAGCTCGCCTTGCACAGCGTCTTGATCTTCGCGAGATTCGCCTGCGCCAGGTTCACCGCGCCCTTCGCGACCAGTGCCTCGCCCTGCCCCTCCAGCGCGGCGACATCGTTGGGTTCGAGCAGCAGCGCCTCGCGGTACAGGCGGATCGCCTTGCCCGACAGGCCGAGCCCTTGCGAGATCTGCGCCAGCTCCACGAAGGCGGCGCGGTTGCGCGGATCCACCGCCACCGCGGTCTCCAGCGTGTCGGTCGCCGCATCGACGTTGCCCGCCGCGCGTTCGGCCTTGCCCTGCGCCAGCAACGCGAGCGACCGCTGGTCGATCTGGTCGTCGGGCCGTTGCCCGTGAAGCGACGTGGACACGCAGACGATCGTCAGCGCGGCGGCAAGGGCGACGGAGGAATAACGCATGATCGGCTCCGGACGAAACACGGGGACGCGGCTAGCACGGTGCCCGCAGGCGCGCGACAAAAAAGCCGTCGGTGCCGTCGCGCGCGGGATCGAGCCGCCAGCCTCGACCGTGCGCGCGACCCGCGGGAAGCGCCAGCGGCTCGGCGGTCCAGCCGGGCCGCGCGGCGAGGAAGGCGTCGACCTGTTCGGCGCCTTCCGCATCCAGCAGCGAGCACACGATATAGGCAAGCGCCCCGCCCGGCCGCACCAGCGTCGCGGCCAGCGCCAGCAGGCGCGCCTGCGTCGTCGCCAGCCGGTCGATCCGCTCCGGCGTCAACCGCCAACGCGCCTCCGGATTGCGCCGCCAGGTGCCGGTGCCGGAACAGGGCGCATCGACCACCACGCCGTCCGCCGTGCCGCTCCAGTCGCCCAGCGCCTCCGCCTCGCGGTTGGGATCGAGCAGCAGCATCTCCACGATCGTCACGCCCGCGCGGGCCGCGCGCGGTTTCAGCCGCGACAGCCGTGCGCGATCCACGTCCGCCGCAAGAAGCACGCCCTCGTTCGCCATCGCCGCGGCCAGCGCGAGCGTCTTGCCGCCCGCGCCCGCGCACAGGTCGACGATCCGGTCGCCCGGCTTCGCGCCAAGCGCCATGCCGACGATCTGGCTGCCCTCGTCCTGCACCTCGACCAGCCCGTCGCGGTAGACGGGCATCGCGTCGACGTTGCCGCCACCGGGCAGCCGGAGCCCATCGGGCGCGAACCGCGTCGCCTCCGCCTCGGGCAGCGCCGCCAGCACGTCCTCGCGCGTCGCCTTTAGCCGGTTGACGCGCAGGTCTAGCGGCGCACGGCCGACCAGCGCCGCCATCGTCTCCGTAGACACGCCCGATGCGGCGAGCGCCTCTGTCAGCCACGCCGGCGCCGGACCGGCCGACGCGCGCGCTTCGTCGACGTCGATCGGTGCCGGGCCGTGTGCGCTGCCATCGAAGGTCGCGGCCAGCGCCGAATCGTCATCGGCCAGCGCCACCATCGCCGCCCGCCCGTTCGCCGGCCGCTCGCCGGCGCGCCGGATCGCGGCATAGACGAGATCGCGCACCGCCCGCCGGTCCTTCGACCCGGCATAGCGCCGCGTCCCGAAATAGCGCGACACCAGCGTATCCGCCGCGGCCCCGCCTTCGCTGGCGGCGGCGATGACCTGGTCGAG
>CAXTVB010000161.1:0-2461 GCA_964247555.1 uncultured Sphingomonas sp.
CGGTTCGGCTTCGCGGCGCTGGTCGTCGTCGGCGACGGCAAGGGTCGGGTCGGCTTCGGTCACGGCAAGGCGCGCGAAGTGCCGGAGGCGATCTCCAAGGCGACCGCCGCCGCGAAGAAGAAGATGATGCGCGTTCCGCTGAAGGAAGGCCGCACGCTGCACCACGACGCCAACGGCCACTTCGGTGCCGGTCGCGTCACCGTCCGCACCGCACCGCAGGGCACGGGCATCATCGCGGGCGGCCCGATGCGCGCCATCTTCGAATCGCTCGGCGTGGCCGATGTCGTGACGAAGTCGGTGGGCACGTCCAACCCCTACAACATGATCCGTGCGACCTTCGAGGCCTTGGGCGACCAGACCAGTCCCAAGGCGGTCGCACAGCGTCGTGGCAAGAAGATCGCCGACCTGCTCGGCCTGGCCGGTTCCAAGACCGCCGAGGCCGATGCGGCGATGCTGACGGAGTAAGCGATATGGCGACCATCAAGATCACGCAGACCGGCTCGCCGATCCGCCGCAAGGCCGATCAGCGCGCGACTTTGGTCGGCCTCGGCCTCAACAAGATGCACAAGACCCGGGAGCTGGAGGACAGCCCCGAGGTCCGCGGGATGATCCGCAAGGTGCAGCACATGGTGACGGTCGAGGGTTGACCCTGCTGATCCTCCCCCGCCAGGGGGAGGTGGCAGGCGCAGCCTGACGGAGCGGGCGGTAAGCTGTACCTTCGTGTGGCTCACCTCCCCCTCCGTCGCCTTCGGCGCCACCTCCCCCTGGCGGGGGAGGATTGGGTGACCGGAGGGCAGACCTAGTGACAAATCGGGGGAAGGGGGCTAACGGCCCCCTTCTTCTTTCCATCAGCGCGACAAAAGCGAAAGCGAGTGCACGACCATGAAACTGAACGAACTCCGCGACAATCAGGGCGCGCGTAAATCCAAGATCCGCGTCGGACGCGGTATCGGTTCCGGCAAGGGCAAGACCGGTGGCCGCGGCCAAAAGGGCCAGAAGAGCCGCGAGGGCGTGTCCATCGCCGGCTTCGAGGGCGGCCAGATGCCGCTGCACATGCGTTTGCCGAAGCGCGGCTTCAACAACATCTTCGCGACCGACTACGCCGAAGTGAACCTCGGCGCGATCCAGAAGGCGATCGACGCCGGCAAGATCGAAGCGGGCGCGAGCCTCGACCATGACGCGCTGAAGGCCGCCGGCCTCGCACGCGGCGGCAAGGACGGCGTCCGGTTGCTCGGCAAGGGCGAACTGACGACGAAGCTGTCCTTCACGGTCGCCGGCGCGTCGAAGGGCGCGATCGAGGCGGTCGAGAAGATCGGCGGCACCGTGACGGTGATCGACGTCGTCCCCGCCGCCGAAAAGGCCGCGGCGAAGAAGGGCGTGAAGTATCAGGAGCGCAAGGCGCACAAGGCGTCGTTCGCCAAGGCGTGATCCCGTCCGTCATGCCGGGCTCGTCCCGGCATCCAGAGTCGCAGGGGATCACCTTGCGGCCCTGGACCTCGGCACGAGGCCGGGGTGACGATCGGATGGGTTAGACAAGCCCGCACGGGCGCCTATATGAGCGGCGGGGGCGGTCACAACGCACTCCGCCGTTTTTGTTTCCAGGACACCGACACGCATGGCATCCGCAGCCGACCAGATGACGCAAAGCATCAACCTCGCGAAATTCGCGAAGGCGACCGACCTCAAGAAGCGGCTGTGGTTCACCATCGGCGCGCTGGTCGTGTTCCGGATGCTGTCCTTCGTGCCCCTGCCGGGCATCGACCCCACCGCGCTGGGGCTGCTGTCGCAGCATACCGCTGGCGGCGTGCTCGATTTCTTCAACGCGTTCTCGGGCGGTTCGCTGAAGCGGATGAGCCTCATCGCGCTGGGCGTGATGCCGTACATCACCGCGTCGATCGTCGTTCAGCTCGCGACCTCCCTCAGCCCGCAGCTCGCGGCGATCAAGAAGGACGGCGAGAGCGGCCGCAAGCGGCTGAACCAGTACACCCGCTACGGCACCGTCGCGCTGACCGCGATCCAGGGCTATTTCATTGCCGTCGGGCTCGAGACGCTGGGCGCGAACCAGGGCGTGCAGGCGGTGGTCGATCCGGGCATGCTGTTCCGGATCGTCGCGGTCGTCAGCCTTATCGGCGGGACGATGTTCCTGATGTGGCTGGGCGAGCAGATCACCAGCCGCGGCATCGGCAACGGCGTGTCGCTGATCATCATGGCCGGCATCGTCTCGCATCTGCCGATGTCGATCGGGCAGCTGTTCGAGCAGGCCCGGACCGGGGCGATCAATGGCGGCTTCCTGGTGCTGATCGCGATCATCGCGCTCGCCACCATCGCCTTCATCTGCCTGATGGAGCGGGCCCAGCGCCGGATCCTGATCCAGTATCCCAAGCGCCAGGTCGGATCGAAGATGTTCCAGGGCGACAGCTCGCACCTGCCGCTGAAGATCAACACGTCGGGCGTCATCCCG
>CAXTVB010000161.1:2471-6420 GCA_964247555.1 uncultured Sphingomonas sp.
GCCGACCACGCTCGTCAACCTGATGGAGGGTGGCCGGTCGGGCTCGATCGATCCGGTCCGGTTGATCGGCATCGTCGTCGCGGTCGTGCTGCTGGTGCTGTTCATCTGCTTCATGGAACGTGCGCAGCGCCGCATCCTGATCCAATATCCCAAGCGGCAAACCCAACGGGGCATGCAGGCGGATCGCAGCCATCTTCCGCTGAAGATCAACACCGCTGGCGTCATCCCCCCGATCTTCGCCTCGTCGCTGCTGCTGATGCCGCTGACCATCTCGCAGTTCGCGGGGCAGCGCGTTGCCGGGCAGAGCAAGTGGGGCGACGTGATCATCACGCTGAACCAGTATCTGCAGCACGGATCGCTGGTGTACATGCTGTTGTACGGCGCGGGGATCGTGTTCTTCTCGTTCTTCTACACCGCCGTCGTCTTCAATCCCGAAGAGACCGCGGACAATCTGAAGCGCTATGGCGGGTTCATCCCCGGCATCCGCCCGGGCAAGAACACCGAGACCTATTTCGATTACGTCCTGACGCGCATCACCGTCATCGGTGCGGGCTATCTGGCGATCATCTGCCTGCTGCCCGAATATCTGGTGTCGGCGTTGTCGATCCCCTTCTATCTGGGCGGCACCAGCCTGCTGATCGTCGTCAACGTCACGATGGACACGGTCACGCAGATTCAGAGCCATCTGCTCGCGCAGCAATATGGCGATCTGATCAAGAAGGCGAAGCTGAAGGGTGGCCGGCTCCGCTGAGCCGGACCGCCCGCGCCGGCATGGGAGAGTCAAAGCCTTGAATATCATCCTTCTCGGGCCACCGGGAGCGGGCAAGGGCACGCAGGCGGCACGGCTCGTCGCCGATCGCGGCATGGTGCAATTGTCCACCGGGGACATGCTGCGCGCCGCGGTGAAGGCCGCCACCCCGGTGGGGTTGCAGGCGAAGGCGGTCATGGAATCGGGCGGACTGGTGTCCGACGATATCGTCTCCGGCATCATCGGCGAGCAACTGGACCGGCTAGACGCGGCCACGGGCGTGATCTTCGACGGCTATCCGCGCACCGCCGCGCAGGCGCATGCGCTGGACGGATTGCTCGCCGATCGCGGGCGGTCGCTCGATTACGTGATCGAACTGGAGGTCGACGAGGACGCGCTCGTCGAGCGGATCGTCGGTCGCTACACCTGCGCCGAGTGCGGCGCGGGCTATCACGACATCTTCCACCAGCCCAAGGTCGCGGGGGTATGCGACGTCTGCGGATCGACCGTGTTCAAGCGTCGTCCGGACGACAACGAGGATACCGTCCGCACCCGGATGGGGGAATATCGCGCGAAGACCGCGCCGATCATCCCCTTGTACGAAGCACGCGGGCTGGTGCGGCGGGTAGACGGCATGGCGGACATGGATACGGTCGGTGCGGCGATCGCGGGGATCCTGGACAGCTAGGGTATCGAGACCGCATCGTTTCGTACCGGTTTCGCTCGCACATATATTGACGTTCTTCTGCGAAAGCGGGGGCCCAGGGGCCTCAGGCGACATCGCTCATGACCCTGGGCTCCCCCGTTCGCGGGAGAACGGCATTGCCGTATCCATTCAAGCTAGCTGATGGCCTTAAACCGTGACGCAATCGTCATGATCGGGTCATCGCCGGGGCGAGGCCGGCAAACTATTGTTCGGTCTAGGCCACCATCGGTGGCCGGCCATTTTCCCCGATCGGTGCCCGTCACTCCCGGGGGTACCGTGGAGGCCGGCGGGGACATGCTTTCCGCCGGCCTTTCCGTGTATAGACGCCGTCGAAGGACGCCAGGAGACCGCCAGTGACCCGTAAGATCCTGATCGTCGAGGACGACGCCTCGACCGCCGCCTATCTCGCGAAGGGCCTGGGGGAGGCGGGCTATTCCGTCGAGACCTGCACCGACGGCCGCGACGGGCTGTTCCTGGCGAGCGAGGGGATCTTCGATCTGGTGATCGCGGACCGGATGCTGCCCGGCATCGACGGCCTGGCGATGATCTCCGCGATCCGCGCCGCCGGCATCCAGACGCCTGCACTGATCCTGTCCGCGCTCGGCAGCGTCGACGACCGGGTGGACGGGCTGCGTGCCGGCGCGGACGATTATCTGTGCAAGCCCTTCTCCTTCGCCGAACTGTCCGCGCGGATCGAGGCGCTGGTGCGCCGGTCCGATCGTACCACCGCGGAGCCGCAGAAGACGCGGCTGTCGGTCGGCGATCTGGAGATCGACCTGCTCGCGCGCAGCGTCGTGCGCGCCGGCCGCTCGATCCCGCTCGGCGCGCGCGAGTTCAACCTGCTCGAATTCCTGGCGCGGCATGCCGGCCAGGTCGTGACCCGCACGATGATGCTGGAGAAGATCTGGAACTATCATTTCGATCCGGGTTCGAACGTGGTCGACGTCCATATCGGCCGGTTGCGTCGCAAGCTCGAGGACGGGTTCCCGACGCCGATCCTGCATACGGTGCGCGGTGCGGGCTACCGGCTCTCGCCGGAAGGATGATGGCGGCGCGCCCGCGTCCGGTCCGATGATGCGCCTGTCGGTCACGACGCGGATCGCCTTGCTCGGCATCGCACTGGCGCTCGTCGCGAACCTCGCACCGGTCGGCTTCGTCTGGCACCAGACGCGCGGCGTCGCGATCGATACGCTGCGCCGCGAAACGGTCGAGCAATCCGACGCGATGCGTGCCGTCTTCGCGGCGGGCGGACTGCCCGCGGTGACGAATGCCATCGGCCAGACCCGGGCGCCGGGCGACCGCTCGCTGTTGCTGGCGGTGCTGGACGGGCAGGGGCGGCGGATCGCCGGCTATGCCCCGCCGCATATCAGCGTGCCGATCATGGCCACCGAATTCCGCGTCGACGATATCGACAACATCCCGTCGACCAGCGACGTCGGCTATGCGCTGCATCCCATCGGCCGCTATTGGCTGCTGGCCGGCCGCAGCCTGGATCTCGTGGAGACCGAACAACAGGCGATCGCGCGCGCGCTGGCGCTCGCGGTCATATTGTCGCTCGGCCTGGGCATCATCGCGGGGCTGGTCATCGCGCGCTATGTCGGGGGCCGGCTCGACCGGATCGCCGCGGTCGTCGAGGCGGCGGGGGCGGGCGATCTGTCCCGCCGTGTCGCGAGCGAATCGGGCGGCGGCGCGGGCGACGCGTTCGATCGCCTTGCCGGCCGGCTGAACGCGATGCTGGACAAGGTCGAGGGACTGATGGCGGAATTGCGAGTCGTCACCGACAGCCTGGCGCACGACCTGCGCTCGCCATTGGCGCGGCTGCGGACCAAGACCGAACAGGCGGTGCTGATCGCCGACCCGGCGCAGCGCGAGGCGGCGCTGGGCGGCCTCATGGCGGAAACCGACCTGGTCATGCGGATGCTGACGATGGTGATCGAGATCAGCCGGTCCGAATCGACATCGCGCGACCGCTTCACGCGCGTCGCCCCCGCGGACCTGGTGACCGAGATCGCCGAATTCTACGAACCGGTGGCGGAAGAGGCGGGGCTGGTCTTCACCGCGGCGATCGACGACCGGCCGTCGCCGATCGCGCTGCACCGCGAATTGCTGAGCCAGGCGATCGCGAACATGATCGACAACGCGCTGAAGCATGGGGCTGCGGGGGGCGAGGTCACGTTGCGCCTGGTGCGCACCGCGGGCGGCGTGGCGATCCAGGTCGAGGATCGCGGGCCGGGCATCGCCGCGGTCGACAGGGGGCAGGCGCTGAAGCGGTTCGGGCGACTGGACAGTGCGCGGTCGACCCCGGGGGCGGGGCTGGGGATGGCGCTGATCGATTCGGTGGCGCGGTTGCATGGCGGGCGGTTCGAGCTGGCGGACAATGCGCCGGGGTTGGTGGCGCGGATCGTGCTGTGCGATTGAGGGGGGAAGATCTAAACTTCTCACCTCTTTCGCCTCCCCGGCTAAGCGCGGTCCCAGTTCGGGTACAAGATTTTTGA
>CAXTVB010000162.1:0-6369 GCA_964247555.1 uncultured Sphingomonas sp.
CGGCACCTTCGACGTGTCGATCCTTGAGATCGGCGACGGCGTGTTCGAGGTGAAGGCCACCAACGGCGACACCTTCCTGGGCGGCGAGGATTTCGACAACAAGCTGGTCGAATATCTGGCCGAAGGCTTCAAGAAGGACGAGGGCATCGACTTGTCGAAGGACAAGCTGGCGCTGCAGCGTCTGAAGGAAGCCGCCGAGAAGGCGAAGATCGAGCTGTCGTCGGCGGCGTCGACCGAGGTCAACCTGCCCTTCATCACCGCCGACCAGAACGGCCCGAAGCATCTGGTCAAGACGATCAACCGCGCCGATCTGGAGCGGCTGGTCGACACGCTGATCCAGCGCACGATCGAGCCGATGAAGAAGGCGCTGGCGGATGCGGGTCTGAAGACCGGCGACATCAGCGAAGTCGTCCTCGTCGGCGGCATGACGCGCATGCCCAAGGTGCGCGATGCGGTGAAGGCGTTCTTCGGCAAGGATCCGCACACCGGCGTCAACCCGGACGAGGTCGTCGCGATGGGCGCCGCGATCCAGGCGGGCGTGCTGCAGGGCGACGTCAAGGACGTGCTGCTGCTCGACGTGACGCCGCTGTCGCTGGGCATCGAGACGCTCGGTGGCGTGTTCACGCGCCTGATCGATCGCAACACCACGATCCCGACCAAGAAGAGCCAGACCTTCTCGACCGCCGAGGACAACCAGAACGCCGTGACCATCAAGGTCAGCCAGGGCGAGCGCGAGATGGCGGCCGACAACAAGACGCTCGGCCAGTTCGACCTCATGGGCATCCCGCCGGCGCCGCGCGGCGTACCGCAGATCGAGGTGACGTTCGACATCGACGCGAACGGTCTGGTCAGCGTGTCGGCCAAGGACAAGGGCACGGGCAAGGAGCAGCAGATCCGCATCCAGGCATCGGGCGGTCTGTCCGACAGCGATATCGACCAGATGGTCCGTGATGCCGAGAAGTTCGCCGACGAGGACAAGAAGCGTCGCGCAGGGGCCGAGGCGAAGAACAATGCCGAGAGCCTGGTCCACACGACCGAGCGCCAGCTGGCGGACAATGGCGACAAGATCGACGCGTCGCTGAAGTCCGAGATCGAAGCCGCGATCGCCGAGACGAAGACGGCGATCGAGGGCGGCGAACCCGATGCGATGAACGAGAAGTCGCAGGCGCTGGCGCAGGTCGCGATGAAGATGGGCCAGGCGATCTACGAGAAGCAGCAGCAGGCCGAAGCGTCGCCGCAGGGCGATGCGCATGGCGAGGCGCCCAAGGACGACGTCGTCGATGCCGAATTCTCGGAAGTCGACGAGAAGTAAGGGTGACCATCGAAATCCGTCATGCCAGCGCAGGCTGGCATCTCGTGCGGCGAGGGGCGCCCTTGCCGCATGAGACCCCAGCTTTTGCTGGGGTGACGGAAGGCGGTGACGGAATGGGTGCCGGGGGCGGTCAATGAGTACGCAAGTCGATTATTACGAACTGCTCGAATGCGAGCGGACGGCGGACGCGACCGTCATAAAGTCCGCCTATCGCAAGCTTGCGATGAAATACCATCCGGACAAGAATGCCGGCTGCAAGGATAGCGAATCGAAGTTCAAGGCGGTCAGCGAAGCCTATGAGGTCCTGAAGGATCCACAGAAGCGCGCTGCCTATGATCGGTTCGGTCATGCCGCGTTCCACAATGGCGGCGGTGGCGGCGGTGCGGCTCAGGATTTCGGTGGCTTCTCCGACATCTTCGAAAGCGTCTTCGGCGAATTCATGGGCGGGCAGCGCGGCGGCGGCGGTCGCCAGGCGCAGCGGCGCGGCGCGGACCTGCGCTACGACATGGAGATCAGCCTGGAGGAGGCCTATCACGGCAAGGCCACCGAGGTGACGATCGACGTCTCCGCGCCGTGCGACACTTGCCATGGTGCCGGCGCGCGACCGGGGACGCAGGCGAAGACATGCCAGCATTGCGGCGGCCAGGGCAAGGTACGCGCGCAGCAGGGCTTCTTCGTCGTCGAACGCGCCTGCCCGGTCTGCCAGGGCGCCGGCGAAATCATCGCCGATCCCTGCCCGGACTGCCGCGGCGAGGGCCGCGTCGAAAAGACCAAGACGCTGACGGTGAACGTGCCGCCCGGCGTGGACGAAGGCACTCGCGTCCGCTTGACGGGCGAGGGCGAGGCGGGTGCGCGCGGCGCGCCGTCGGGCGACCTGTATATCTTCCTGCACGTGAAGCGGCACCAGCTCTTCGAACGCGAGGGCACGACATTGTTCGCGCGCGCGCCGATCAGCTTCACGACCGCTTCGCTAGGCGGAACGATTTCCATCCCCGGGCTCGACGGCCAGACGCACGACATCCGTATTCCGGTCGGTATCCAGTCGGGGAAGCAATTGCGCCAGCGCGGTGCGGGTATGCCCGTGTTGCAAGGGCGCGGGCATGGCGATCTGGTCGTCCAGATCGATGTCGAGACGCCGACCAAGCTCAGCCTGCGCCAGAAGGAATTGCTGGAGATGTTCCGCGAGACGGAGACGGGCGACGAATGCCCGGCCAGCCAGGGTTTCTTCGCGAAGTTGAAGGGCGTGTTCGCTGGGGAGTAACCCCAGTCAGCGCAACGCCGAGGCGGTCCCGCGACCCTGTCGGCCGCGGGACCGGACGGTCACTTCGCCGCGACTTGCTTCTGCGCGGTCGGTGCGATCGTCGCGCCGCGATCGATCCATTCCTGGCGCGTGGCGCAAACGCGTTGCGGAATGATCGACCCGGTCACCATAGTACTGATGCAATAGGTGTTCGTCTTCGCATCATACTTCGCGGTCTCCCCCCGCGTGTCCGCATGAGCGACGCCGGCGAGGGCGGCGGTGGCGATCACGCCGGCGGCGATGGTGGTGCGCAACAGGGTGGCAGGATTGGTCATCATGGCTTCCTTCATGTCTCGGATGCCGCAGCGGCACCGCACGTGGAACAATGCATCGACCGTGCCAGTATCGTAACACACTAATACAGCTTGATAATCATATGGTTGGGTCGAATAACGCTCACCAGGGTTGGCCAACATTGGCGATTTTCGCTGTTTCTTGGCGATCGGTGGATAGACTTGCGACGAAGAAAACGACGCGATCCGCCAAACGTATTTCCGTTTCCAGTGCGGAAAGTGATGACTTGACGAACTGGAAAGTCCTCCGGTATCGCTTTCCAGTCTGGAAAGGGGAAATGCACATGATCGATTCCTTGGAAGCTGCCGATGCGCTGTCCGCCATCCGTACGTCGCGTCGCCGGCTGGTCAGCGCCAGCGATACGCCGCCGTCGCGTCACCTGGCGTTCGCGGCGTTGATGGGGACGCTGGTCGCGGCACCCGCCGTGCCGCTGCCGTGGCGATTCGGCGTGATGGTGGCGATCTTCGTGGGGGTCGCGCTTGTCATACGGTGGGACCGGCGGCGTACCGGTATGTTCATAAACGGATACCGCGCCGGGCGAACGCGCAAGGTGACGTTCGCGATGCTCGCCTTCTCACTGGGACTGTACGGCGTTAGCGTCTGGATGGCCGACGGACGCCATATGATCTGGCCGTCGCTGGTGCTGGGTAGCATTGCCACGATCGGATGCTGGTTCGGCAGCCGGTTCTGGTGCATCGTCTTCGAACGGGAAATGACGGACGAACTGTGATGGCGGGCGAGTTCGATCCGGTCATCCACCCGCCCGTCCGGCTGCAGATCATGGCGATGCTGGTCGAGGTGCAGGACGTGGAATTCGCCGTGCTCCGCGACCGGACGAACGTCAGCGATTCGGTCCTGTCGAAGCATCTGGCGGCATTGGTCGAGGCGGCTCACGTCCGGCTGCGCAAGGAGGCGTCGCAGGGTAGGGTGCGGACATGGGCCGCGGCGACGCGCACAGGACGTACAGCCTTTGCCAGTCATGTTACCGCATTGAAGACTTTGGCGGGTCTGGTCGATCGTATGGCGGCGGAGTGAGAGCCCCCAAGGCCCTTGCCGCCCCTTCGCGTCGAAGGGGCGGGGGCCGATGGATCAGAGGGTGGAAATGACCACCCCGACCACCAGCGCCTGGGCCGCGATTGCCAGCATGGTGCGGGTCACGGTCTCGAACATGCGCATGGTCTGGTCTCCGATGCCGGCGATATAACCGGCAAGGCGGATTTGGGTATTATTACTCCCACGCGCAATATTGTTTCTCGAACTTACGATTGCGTCAAACGCAATCGCTACGGCAGCGCTTCCGTCGGACCGACGCCCCAAAGGTTTCCGGTTTCGACGAACCCGACCTGACCCTTCACGTCCAGTCGGCACCATCCGCCGCCGCACTGGCTGACCCTGCCGACCACGCCGGGCGCCGCACGCCAGAGCAGACGAGAGCCCGTGTTGGGCTGTTCATGCAATTCGATCGGCTGCGGCGCGCGGACGATCGCAGTCCGCGCATCGCGCAGCAGCCGATCCTCCATCCAGCCCTGAACGCCGTCAGGGTCCTCGATCTTGCGCCATTCCTTGTAGGTCGCAACCACTCGGACCGGCAGATCGGCACGCTGATAGAGCCAATTCGCGGGATATGTGCGCGCAGGCCCGGTCCGCATCCGCGCTCGCCCCGCGCCGATCGATGCGAAATAGGGCAATGTCCGCTTCGCACCTGCCGCCAGGGTCGCGGTCGACTCCGCCATCAGCAACAGTGCGCCTGCCAGAAACGCTTTCGCCGCCAAGGTCCTAGTCATATCCCGCATCGCCGTTCCTTATCGCGGAGACGCCCCCGGCATCAACCACCGTTGACGCCGCCGCACCCCTTCGCCAAGCCTATCGCGATGCCCGATACGCGCCGCTGCCCGGACCCGAGGGTCGTCGTGACCCGTGAACTGCCCGATGCGGTGATGGCGCGAATCGAGGCCTTGTTCGACGCGCAGAACAACCGTGCCGATGCGCAGATGACGCGCGACCAACTCGCCGAGGCAATGGCGTCTTGCGACGTCCTTGTGCCGACGGTCACCGACGATATCGATGCCGGGCTGATCGCGGGCGCGGGGGAGCGGCTGCGGCTGATCGCGAATTTCGGTGCGGGCGTGAACCATATCGACCTGAAGGCGGCGCGTGCCCGGGGCATCATCGTCACCAACACGCCGGGGGTCCTTACCGAGGACACCGCGGACATGACGATGGCGCTGATCGTATCGGTGCCGCGGCGGCTGGCGGAGGGCGAGAAACTGGTCCGGTCGGGCGAGTGGAAGGGCTGGAGCCCCGGCGGGATGCTCGGCCACCGTATCGGTGGCAAGGCGCTGGGCATCGTCGGCATGGGCCGGATCGGCCAGGCGGTGGCGCTGCGCGCGCGTGCGTTCGGGCTGTCGGTGCATTACCATAACCGTCACCGCCTGCCCGCCGTGCTGGAGGCGCAGCTGGCAGCGACGTGGCATGCGGACCTGGACGCAATGCTGGGGGCGGTCGACATCCTGACGATCCATACCCCGCGCAATGCGGACAGCGAGAACCTGATCGACGCGCGGCGGATCGGATTGCTCGGCCCGCATGCGTACATCATCAACGCCAGCCGCGGCGGAATCCTGGACGAGGATGCGCTGGTCGATGCGCTGGAGGGTGGTCGGCTGGCGGGCGCAGGGCTGGACGTCTGGCGGCACGAACCCGCCATCGATCCCCGGCTGCTCGCCTTGCCCAACGTCGTGATGACCCCGCATATGGGCAGCGCGACCTATGAGGGGCGCGTGGCGAGCGGAGAGCGGGTGATCGCAAACATCCGGATGTGGGCGGATGGGCATCGGCCGCCGGATCAGGTGTTGGAGGGGTGGGCTTAAGGTTCATTTCCAGTGCTTCGCGCAGCCGCGCGATCGGCGCATCCGTGCCTGCAGAACGGCAGCAATCACAATTTCGTTGTCGCTGACCCTCTTTCAATAAATGTAATGGTTTCGCCAACGGCGAAATAGCCGTCGATCCTCGTACGGTGCGATCCGGTGCCAGACGACCCGGCGGTCTGCAAGGTTCGCGACCGCGTCGAACATGGCGTTTTGCATCAATCCCCGGTCAGGATCCGATCCACCAACTGCTTCACCGTCGGCACGAAACCGTTGGAATAGAATGGATCGCGCTTGAAATTATACGCCGCATGGCCCGCGAACATCAGGTTCTGCTCGGTATCTTCGCCATGCGCGATATCCTGCAGTGTCTTCTGGATGCAGAAACTGCGCGGATCGGCCAGGCGACCGGTCGAGTTGGTATCGGAATCCGCCCAGCTGGAGAAAAGGCATTGCGACAGGCAGCCCATGCAATCCGCCTGGTCCTTGCGGATCACCTGCTTGTCGGCAGGCGTCACGAACACCAGCGTATTGTCGGGCGTCTTCAGCGCGTCGGTGAAGCCTTCGCCGAACCAAGCGCGGGCGCGCAGCAGGTC
>CAXTVB010000163.1:0-6350 GCA_964247555.1 uncultured Sphingomonas sp.
CGGGCAGGTCGCGGTGGAGCGGACGATGGAGAATGCCGAACTGGTCGCGGAGAACCTGCTGACCGGGCACACCGCGGCATTCGACCTCGGGCGATAGGAAAGGAAGCCATGTTCCTGAAGGGCAAGACCGCGATCGTGACCGGATCGACCTCCGGGATCGGGCTCGCTTACGCCAAGGCGTTCGCGGCGGAAGGCGCGGCGGTGGTCATCAACGGCTTCGGCGATGCGGCGGCGATCGAGCGCGAGCGCACGGCGCTGGCCGATACGAGCGGCGCCGCGGCGCTGTACGATGCCGCGGACATGACGAAGCCGGATGAGATCGCCGCGATGGTGGGCCGGGCGGTGGCCGAGACGGGCAGCGTCGATATCGTCGTCAACAATGCCGGCATCCAGCATGTCGCGCCGATCGAGGATTTCCCGATCGACCGGTTCGACGCGATTATCGCGATCAACCTGTCCGCCGCCTGGCATCTGATACGCGCCGCGGTCCCGCATATGCGAGCGGCGGGCTGGGGCCGAATCATCTCGACCGCGTCGGCGCATTCCAAGGTCGCGAGCCCGAACAAGTCCGCATACGTGATGGCGAAGCACGGCATCGACGGGCTGACCAAGACGATCGCGCTGGAAACCGCGACCGACGGGATCACGGTCAACTGCATCTCGCCGGGCTATGTCTGGACGCCGCTGGTCGAAAACCAGATCCCCGACACGATGAAGGCGCGGGGCCTGACCCGCGAACAGGTGCTGGACGACGTGCTGCTCGCGGCACAGCCGACGAAGCAGTTCGTGACCCCCGAACAGGTCGCTGCGTTCGCGTTGTTTCTGTGCCGGGACGAGGCCGCGTCGATCACCGGCGCGAACCTGTCGATCGACGGCGGATGGACGGCGGCATGACGCGGCGGACCCTGGTGGCGGCGGCGCTGGCGGCGGTCGTCCTGGCGCACCCCCTGATGGCGCGCGACCGCGATCAGCGGGTCGACTGGCGGCGCGTGGCCACCTTGCCCGATCGCGACCGGTTGCGGCGCCTGCGCATGGCCTGGGCCGATGGTATTCGGCTCGCTTATGCGAACGGCCTCGGGGCATCGGTTCGCGCGGAGGGCGCGCTGCTCGATCCCGATGTCGCGCTGGCCGATCCATTGCCCCCCGCGGGCAGCTATCGTTGCCGGATCGTCAAGCTGGGCGGGCCGCAGGGTTTTTCGACGCGACCCACGGTGCCGTGCCGGGTGACGGTCGCCGGGCGACTGTCCGCATTCGTCACGAACGGGGCGGCTCAGCGGACGACGGGCCTATTGTTCGCCGATACGGACGCGCGGGGCGTGTATCTGGGATCGCTGGCGATGGGCGACGAGGCGCGCGCCATGGCCTATGGCCGCGACGGCGGCCGCGACATGGCCGGCGTGGTGGAGCGGATCGGCCCTTCGCGCTGGCGGATCGGCTTTCCCTACCCCCGTTTCGAGTCGACGCTGGACGTGATCGAGCTCGTGCCTAGTACGTGACGGCGACGGCCGACGGCGGCGCCGTCCCGAGCGGCGGCAACCCTGCCAGATAGTCCTTGCCGTAGCGGTCGATGACCGTGACCTGCGACGCGTTCGCGCGTGCGACGGCTTGCAGATAGGATCGCGGCTTTTTCATCAGGTGGGGGAAATCGACCTGCGTCAGCCCCGCCATCTTCGCAGCCTCCTCGACGAAGTGCACGCAATTATGCGTCTTGAGGTCGTAGGCGCTGTCCGGCCCCTTGTCGTCCCAAGCCGCGGCCAGCGCGACGACGGCGGCATATTGGCGATCGGTCAGCACGACCGAGAATTGCGCGGTGCTGCCGTTGATGTAGTAGGGCTTGGCGATATCCAGCCGACCGGGCACGCGGCCGAACAGCAGCGCCGGGGTGATGGCCTTGGCGGTGAACCCGAAATTGCGATCGACCGGTGCCCCACCCGCGTCCGGTATGCCGCGCAGCGTCACGAACGCGTGCGGAAAATCATTACCCAGTTCGTGGCTCCAGAAGGTGATCGTGACCGCCGCCTGGGCGGGCAGCGCCGCGGCGAAACCCAACAGGAGCGTGGCGATCAGCCGAAGCAAGCGTTTCATGGTCAAGAAAACTATCGCGAAACCTTGGCTCGGCGCAATATCGGTCGGCGATCGATCACGCGCCCTCGCGTCCCGGGATCGCGGTCGCGGCGTCTTCCCGGCGTTCCGGTCGGATATAGATCGACGCCAGCATCGTCTCGATCAACCGCTCGCCTTCGCCCATGGTCATGGCGTCGTAGAAATCCGCGCTGATCGCGACGAAGACGCTGGTCGGCGCGGTATGGATCGTGCGGACATGGTTCACCGCGGTGATGCCCGGATAGCCGTCGACGATCGCCCGCACCCGCGCGATGATGGCGGGATCCGCCCGCTCCCCGATCAGCAATCCCTTGGCTTCGCGTGCCAACAGGAGCGCCACGAGCGCCAGCACGGTGCCGATCACGATCGATGCGATACCGTCGATCCGTGGGTCTGCATAATGATGGCTGGCCCAGACGCCGATGGCGGCGATGGCCAGCCCGACCAGCGCGGCGGAATCCTCGAACAGCACGATGAATCCGGCGGGGTCTTTCGACCGCCGGATCGCCTGCCACCAGCCGAGATCGCCCTTCGCCTCGGCAAATTCGCGCACCGCGACCACCCAGGATCCCGCCTCCAGCAGCGTCGCGATGCCGAGCACGACATAGTTCACCAGCGGGTCGGACAGCGGCTCCGGCGTACGGATATGGCCGATGCCTTCGTAGATCGACACGCCGGCACCGATCGCGAAGATCAGGATCGCCACCACGAACGCCCAGAAATACAGTTCGCGCCCATAGCCGAACGGATGCACGTCATCTGCCGGTTTCGCCGCGCGTTTCTGCCCGTACAGCAGCAGGATCTGGTTGCCGCTGTCGACGCAGGAATGCACCCCTTCGGTCAGCATCGACGACGACCCGGTGATTCCCGCCGCGACGAATTTCGCCACGCCGATCCCGAGGTTCGCGGCTAGCGCGGCGTAGAGGACGAGATTCTTGCGAAGCCCGGTGGCCTCGCTGCTCATCGGCGATCGCCATCGCCGCGGAGGTGTTGAAAAGCGTACCGGTGCATGTTATAACTCCTGTATGACAAAGGCACTCAAGCTCATCAAGATCGGCAACTCCGTTGGTGTCATTCTCCCCAAGGAGGTCATGGCGAAGCTGCGGGTGGAATTGGGCGACGATATCTTCCTGGCCGAACAACCGGAAGGCTATTCGGTTCGCGCGCACAACCCGGCATTCGTCGAGGCAATGACCGCGGCCGAACAGATTATGCGCGAGGACCGGGATGTGCTCGCCGTTCTGGCCAAATGAGCGCGGTCGGCGTTCCGCGCTTTCTTAGCGTGGAGATCGCGATTGCCGTGCATGATCGGCAGCTGGCGGAACATGGCGGGTTGAACGGGGTCAAGGACGTCGGCTTGCTCGACTCCGCTATCGCCCGTCCGATCAACAAGCATAGATATGGTGAGGAAGACCTGTGCGCATTGGCATCGGCCTATGCGTTCGGGATCGCGCGAAACCATCCTTTTGCGGACGGCAACAAACGCACGGCATGGGTCATGGCGCGTCTGTTCCTGCGATTGAACGACGTGACGATTGCGTTCGGGAAGGAAGACGCGATCCGGACGATGCTCGCGCTCGCTTCGGGCACCTTGTCCGAAGAGGCGTTGGCGACGTGGTTCCGGGCGCAGGTCGTCGACCGCTAGCGATTGCGTTTTTCCGCCCGACCGCCAGTCACGCCCCAGCCGCGGTCAACTGGTCCAACTGGTCCTTCGACAAGTCAAGCGTCATCGCCCCCAACGATTCCTCCAGCTGCTTCACGCTGGTGGCGCTCGCGATCGGGGCGGTGATGCCGGGTTGGGCGATCAGCCATGCGAGCGCGATCTGCGCCAAGGTCGCGCCGGTCTCCGCCGCCACCGCGTCCATCGCCTCCAGCACCGGGCGACCATTGCCGTCCAGGATCGCGGCCATGCGGCTGCCGCGGACGCTCTGGCCGAAGTCGCTTTCGCTGCGATATTTGCCGGTCAGGCAACCGGATGCGAGGCCGTAATAGGGCAAGACGCCGATGTTTTCGGTGATGCAGTAATCCTGCAGCTCGCCTTCGAACTTGCCGCGGCTGACGAGGTTATATTCGGGCTGCAGCACGTGATAGCGCGGCAGGCCGGCCTTCTCGGCCGTCTCGACCGCCGACTTCAGCCGGCCGGCGTGAAAATTGGAGGCACCGACCACGCGGACCTTGCCGGCGTCGACCAGCGCGCCGAACGCTGCGGCGACGTCGTCCTGCGCAACGGAATCGTCGTCCTGATGCGCATAATATAGGTCGATCCGGTCGGTCCCAAGCCGCTGCAACGAGGCGTCGCAGGCCGCGGCGATGCGGGCGGGAGCGAGCTTCTCGCCGCCTTCGCCCGGCAGCATGCCGACCTTGGTCGCGATCAGCACGTCGTCGCGGCGGCCGCTCGCCTTCAGCCACTCGCCGATCACCGTTTCCGATTCGCCTCCTGTGTGCCCGGGCACCCAGGCGGAATAGACGTCGGCCGTATCGATCATCGTCCCGCCACCGGCGACGAAAGCGTCGAGCACGGCGAAGCTCGTGTCGCGGTCGGCGGTCCAGCCGAACACGTTGCCGCCCAGCACGAGCGGGGCGATCTTCAGGTCGGTGGCGCCGAGCCGGCGGAGATTGGTCATCGGGTATCGCTTTCGTTGGTGTCGGCGGTGACGGCGTTCGCGTCGACGCTGTTCGCGTCGAGCATCGCGGCGGCGTCGTTCAACTGGCGCGCCTCGTCGGCGGTGACCGCGCCGGGCTGATCGCCGTGCGACGAACAGGCCGCGAGCAGCCCCGCCGCGGCGAGGAGGATCGGACCGCGGATCATTTCTTCAGCGCATCCCCGGCCTTGACCAGCGCGTTGCCGGTCGCGTCGCTCGCGCGGTCGGCGGCGTTGCCGATCGAGTCGCCGGCCTTGTCGAGCTTCGGCCCGACGGTCGCGCCCAGATTGTCCATCGACGCCTGCGCCGCCCCCAGGGCGCGGTCGCTTGCCGCGTCGACGTCGTTGACCGCGTTGCGCGTCGTCGCGTTGGCGTCCGCGGCGATGCTGTCGGCGGCTTCGGCCGTGTCGTTCTGCGCCTTCGGGCTGCAAGCCGCGGTCCCGAGCAGCGCTGCGGCTGCGACAAGCGAAAAGGCCAAGCGTGTCATGCAAATCTCCCGTGGAAAGCGATCAACGTTGCTTACAGCGCATTGGGTCCGGCGACGCCACGGACGATTGCGTTGACCGCATATAAAGAATTCTTTATATGTCCTTCCGTGACGATCGCACTCGACATCTTCCGGGCCCTAGCCGACGCGACGCGGCTGCGCATGCTGGCGCTGCTTCGGTCGATGGAATTGTCGGTCGGCGAACTGGCGCAGGTGCTGGGGCAGAGCCAGCCGCGGGTGTCGCGTCACGTCAAGATCCTGTGCGACGCCGGCCTCGCCGAACGCCGCAAGGAAGGCAGCTGGGTCTTCGTCGCGCTCGGCAAGCCGCAGGCGGTGGCGCCGGTCGCCGCGGCGCTGGACGAATGGTCGAAGGCGGAGCCCGACCATTGGGCGGTCGCGGACGCGGCACGGCTGGCGGCGGTGCGCGCGGACCGGGCGGCATCGGCGGCGCAGTGGTTCGAGGCGCATGCCGGCGAATGGGACGCGATCCGGTCGCTCCACGTCGCCGACAGCGAGGTCGAGGCGGCGATGGCGGAGGTCCTGGGTAACGGGCCGATCGGGTCGCTGATCGATATCGGCACAGGCACCGGCCGGATGCTGGAATTGTTCGGCGGGCAGGCGGACGCCGCGCTGGGGATCGACCGGTCTTCCGAGATGCTGCGGCTCGCGCGCGCCAAGCTGGCGGGGGCAGCGAACACCGAATTGCGTCAGGCGGATCTGTACGCGCTGCCGATGACGGACGGGGCGGCGGATGTCGCGATCCTGCACCATGTCCTGCACTTCGCGCAGCAGCCTGGCGCCGCCATCGTCGAGGCGGGGCGCGTTCTTGCGCCGGGCGGACGGCTGCTGATCGCCGACTTCGCGCCGCACGACCGCGAGGACCTGCGGATCAGCGACGCGCATACCCGGCTTGGCTTTGGCGACGAGCAGATCGCGGGCTGGTTCGATGCGGCCGGGCTGCAAACGGCGCGGATGGAAACATTGGTCGGCGGCGAACTGACGGTAAAATTGTGGCTCGGGCGCAAAGCCGGCGCGAGCCTGAGAGAGGTGAAGGCGGCATGACGACGATCTCGGTTCCCCAGCTGGAGGAGGCCCGGCGCGCGCTGGAGGCGCCGCTC
>CAXTVB010000164.1:0-6343 GCA_964247555.1 uncultured Sphingomonas sp.
GCCCGAGCCAATTGGCATAGGCCGCGACCTTGTCCTCGGCATCGACCGCGGCGATCGAGTCCTCGAGATCGACGATCGTTGTCAGCGCGGATTCCAGCAGGACGTCGGCGATGCCTGCGGGATCGGTCGCGCCGATCGAATGCGCGGGGTCGATGACCAGTTCGATGTGCAACCCATGGTGGCGGAACAGCAGGTTGCGCCCCGCTCGCCCGACCAGCTGCGCCGGATCGCGCAGCACCGGCTCGCCGCCCGTAAAGTCGGCCCAGTTTCCGGTGGCCAGCGGCACCGCCTCGTCCAGGAACGCCTTTGCCGCCGCGACCACCGCGATCCCGTGCACCGCGTCATAGCCGCCCGGCGTCGCCGTCCCGGGCAGCGCATCGGTGCCGTAGAATGCATCGTACAGGCTGCCCCAGCGCGCATTCGCGGCGTTCAGGACGAAGCGGGCGTTCAGCGACGGCACGACCAGCTGCGGCCCCGCCATCGTCGCGATCTCCGCATCGACATTCGTCGTGCCGATCGTGAAGGGGGCGGGTTCGGGCACCAGATACCCGATTTCGCGCAGGAACGCCGCATCGACGGGTTCGTCCGCATCGTAGCGCGAGTCGATCGCCACTTGCAGGTCCGCGCGACGCTGGAGCAGCGCCACATTCTCCGGCGCGAACCGCGCGAATATGCCGGCGACGCCCTGCCACCAACCATCGGCATCGATACCGAGCGGCGGCAGCACGCGCTCCTCGATGAAGCGGGCGAGCGGTTCGGCGACCTTCAGGCCGGCGCGATCGATCATAGGGAATCCTCCTTGAAGCGTGTCGGGATCGCCTGGGGAGGGCGTGGTCCGCTTAGGCCAGTGTTGGCAGGGTCTTCAACCCTCCAGACCACCCGCCGCCGCTTCGATCCGCGCGATCAGGTCGCGAAACTGAGTGCGTTCGTCCGCGCCGAGGCCGCCGAACAGGCGCGCTTCCATCTCCAGCGCCTTGGGTGCGACCTGATCGTAGAGCGCACGCCCGTCAGGCGTAAGCGACTTGGCCTCCAGCCGCTTCGCCAGCGCAGCGGCGGCGCGGCTGACCGTGACCTTGTCCATTCGGGTGGCGAGCGCCAGCGCCTGTGGTGTCATGCCCGATGTCTCGGCGATGACCGCGATCAGCCGCCACTCGGGAATGCGCAGGCCGAACAGCGCCTGATAGGTCGAGGCGATCGCGTCGGAGACGGCGTTGGATGCGACGGACAGGCGGTACGGCAGAAAATCGTCGAGTTTCAGGTCGGTCATGCGCTTTTCCTCCTTCCGTCATGCCGGGCTCGTCCCGGCATCCAGGGCGTCGAGGACCGACAGGCGTTGTACTGCGAGACCGTGGACCCCGGGACAAGCCCGGGGGGACGAACACGGACTTTGACCCCGCGGGCATCGTCGCATATAGTTTCATCTGAAACCACCAAGGGAATCGCGCATGACCGACGTCGAAAATCCGATGGGCCTGAACGGCTTCGAATTCGTCGAATTCACCGGTCCCGACCCGCAGGCGCTGGCCGACCTGTTCGTCAAGATGGGTTTCACGCACGTCGCCACGCACAAGTCGAAGAACGTCCGTCGCTACGCGCAGGGCGACATCAATTTCCTGCTGAACATGGACAAGGCCGGCCAGGTCGCGGGCTTCCGCGATGCGCACGGGCCGTCCGCCAACGCGATGGCGTTCCGCGTCGCCGATGCCGATGCCGCGCTGAAGCTTGCGATCGAGCGCGGCGCGACGCCGGTGAAGGGCGAACACGGCCCCGGTGAACTCGACATCCCCGCGATCGAGGGCATCGGCGGCGCGAACCTGTATCTCGTCGGGCAGGACCACGGCTCGATCTACGATACCGACTTCACGCCCGTCGCGGGCGCTAGCGTCGACGACAACAGCGTCGGCCTCGATGCGCTCGATCACCTCACGCACAATCTCCAGCGTGGGCGGATGGATTACTGGGCGAACTATTACGAGACGATCTTCAACTTTCGCCAGATCCGCTATTTCGACATCGAGGGTCAGGCGACCGGCCTGTTCAGCAAGGCGATGACCGCCCCCGACGGCAAGATCCGCATCCCGCTGAACGAAAGCCAGGACGAGCATTCGCAGATCGAGGAATTCATCAAGGACTATAAGGGCGAGGGCATCCAGCATCTGGCGCTTGCCACCGACGACATATTCGCGACGGTCGACGCGCTGCGTTCCAACGGCATCCGGTTCCAGACGACCCCGCAGACCTATTTCGACCTGATCGACAAGCGCCTGCCCGGGCACGACCACGACGTCCAGGAAATGCGCAAGCGCGACATCCTGATCGACGGCGCGCCCGAGACCGGGGGCGGCCTGCTGCTGCAGATCTTCACCGAGAACATGGTGGGTCCGATCTTCTTCGAGATCATCCAGCGCAAGGGTAACGACGGCTTCGGCGAGGGGAATTTCAAGGCGCTGTTCGAGTCGATCGAGCTGGACCAGATCCGGCGCGGCGTGGTGCCGGCCAAGGCCGAGGCCTAAATCCTTCTCCCCTTGTGGGAGAAGGTGGCGCGTAGCGCCGGATGAGGGGGAGTGTATCGCTGCACCGTCCCCCTCACCCTCCCACTCGATTTCATCGAGCGGGCCCTCCCTCTCCCACAAGGGGAGAGGGTAAGAGGAGCGATCCATGACCGACTACCAGACCGGCTTCGGCAACCATTTCGCCACCGAAGCCGTCCCCGGCGCCCTCCCCGTCGGCCGCAACGCGCCGCAGAAGCCGCCGTTCGGCCTGTACACCGAACAGCTGAGCGGCACCGCCTTCACCGCGCCGCGGCACGAGAATCGCCGTTCCTGGCTCTACCGGCTGCGCCCCTCCGCCGCGCATCCTGCCTTCACGCGGTACGAAGGAGCGAAGCGGTTCGCGCCCGGTACGGACAAACACCCCCTCGCCCCCAACCGCTTGCGCTGGGGACCGCTGGAGGATGCCGCGGACGCCGACTGGCTCGACAGCCTGACGACGATGGTCGTCGCGGGGGAAGGCCCAGCGACGCAGACCGGCGTCGCGATGCACCTCTACAACGCGACGAAGGACATGACGAACCGCGCCTTCGTCTCGGGCGACGGCGAGCTGCTGGTCCTGCCCGAACGCGGCGCGCTGACGCTGCTTACCGAACTCGGCCGGATCGACGTGAAGCCCGGCGAGATCGCGCTGATCCCGCGTGGTGTGCGGTTCCGCGTGACGCTGCCCGATGGCGCGGCGCGGGGGTATGTCGCGGAGAACCATGGCAGCCCGTTCCGCCTGCCCGATCTCGGCCCGATCGGCGCGAACGGCCTCGCCAACCCGCGCGACTTCGAAACGCCGGTCGCCTGGTTCGAGGATGTCGAGGGCGAATACGAACTCGTCCAGAAATTCCTCGGCAGCCTGTGGACGACCCAGCTCGGCCGCTCGCCGCTCGATGTCGTCGCGTGGCACGGCAATTACGCGCCGTGGAAATATGATCTCGCGCGGTTCAACACCATCGGCACGGTCAGCTTCGATCATCCCGACCCGTCGATCTTCACCGTCCTGACCTCGCCCAGCGACATGCCCGGCACCGCGAACGTCGATTTCGTGATCTTCCCACCGCGCTGGATGGTCGCCGAAGACACGTTCCGCCCGCCCTGGTTCCACCGCAACGTCATGAGCGAGTGCATGGGGCTGATCACCGGAGCCTATGATGCGAAGGCGGAGGGCTTCCGCCCCGGTGCCTTGTCGCTGCACAACCAGATGTCGGGCCACGGCCCCGATGTCGCGACGTGGCAGGCCGCATCGAACGCCGAGCTGAAACCGCACAAGATCGACGGGACGATGGCGTTCATGATCGAAAGCCGCTGGGTATTCCACCCGACCGCCTTCGCGCTGGAGACGGGGGCGCTGGACGAGGATTACGATCAGGCCTGGGACGGGTTTCCGAAGGCGCAGGTACCGATGGGATAGGGCACGACCTCAGTCACCCGGCTTGTCTCGGGTCCATCGTGCCGGAGAACCAAGGGCGGAAGAATGCTCGGCACGGCGGAGCCGGGACGAGCCTGGCATGACGGGAGGGGGTGCAGCCCTCCAGAATTGCCGCTAATCGCCGACATCATGCCCACACCCGTGAAGATCCTGCACCTGCATTCCTCGTTCGACTGGGGCGGCAAGGAAGCGCGCGCCGTCCGCCTGATGAACGCGTTCGGCGACGCCGCTCGGCACACCATCGTCTCCGGCGTCCCCGGTGCGACCGGAGCGACGATCGGCATCGCCAAGGGCATCCGGTACGAGATCGCGCAGAACCCGCCGCCGCTGACCGGCCGGCCGTCGGTCGCGCGGTACGAGGCGATCGCGCGGTTCATGCGCGGGTATGATCTGGTGCTCAGCTACAATTGGGGTGCGATCGATGGCGCGATGGCGCGGCGGGTCTTCGCCAAGGACGTTCCGCCGCTCGTCCATCACGAGGACGGCTTCAACGCCGACGAAGCGGGGGGGTTGAAGCCGCAGCGCAACGTCTATCGCCGCATGGCACTCGGCGCAGCGCATGCGCTGGTCGTGCCGTCCCAGGCGCTGGAAGCGATCGCATTCAAGACCTGGAAGCAAGCGCCTTCCAAGGTCCACCGCATCGTCAACGGCATCGACACCGCGCTGTTCGCGCAGAAGCCCGACCCCAAGGTCATTCCCGGCCTGGTGCGTGGACCCAAGGACGTGGTGATCGGCGCAGTCGCCGGCCTGCGCGCGGTCAAGGACCTGCCGGCGCTCGTCCGCGCGTGTGGTGGACTGTCGGGTCGGTTCAAACTCGTCGTCGTCGGCGAAGGACCCGAACGCGACACGATCGGCCAGGCCGCCGCCGCGATGGGGATCGCCGAACGGCTGGTGATGCCCGGCTTTCTCGACCGCCCGCACCGCTATGTCGGGCTCTTCGACATCCTGGCGCTGTCGTCGCTAAGCGAGCAATTCCCGATATCGGTGGTGGAGGCGATGGCGGCGGGGCTGCCCATCGCCGCGCCGCCGGTCGGCGACGTGCCGCTGATGGTCTCGGCCGAAAACGCGCCGTTCATCGCCGAGGGGGCGGGCGAGGTGGTGCTGCGCGACGTGATCCAGCCGCTGCTGCTCGACGCCGATCTGCGCGCGTCGGTCGGTACGGCGAACCGGGCGAAGGCGCGCGCCGAATATGACGAAACGCTGATGATCGCGCGCTATCGTGCGTTGTACGAGGCGGCGATGGACCAAGCCGGCGCTCTATCCTGATCCATGTTTCGCTCGCCTGGACGCAACCTTGCGCTATAGCGAAACGTAGCTGATGCTCGAAAGGAAGCCCGTACCCGTGTTCAAAGGCCTGAAGCCGATCGTCTATAATGGCCGCGAGGTCTGGCCTCTGGTCGAAGGGGGCAAGGGCGTCGCCGCGACCAATCACGCCTCCGCCGGCGCTTGGGCCGCCGCGGGCGGAATCGGGACGGTCTCCGCGGTCAACGCGGACAGCTACGATCCGGACGGCAAGATCGTGCCTCAGATCTACCGCGCGTTGACTCGCCGCGAACGGCACGAGGAACTGATCGAATATGCGATCGAGGGCGCGGTCCAGCAGGTGAAGCGCGCGTTCGACATCGCCGGCGGCAAGGGTGCCATCAACATCAACGTGTTGTGGGAGATGGGCGGGGCGCAGCGCGTGCTGCACGGCGTGCTGGAACGCACCCGCGGGCTCGTCGCCGGCGTCACGTGCGGCGCCGGCATGCCGTACAAGCTAAGCGAGATCGCGGCGTCGTACAATGTCAGCTACCTGCCCATCGTCAGCTCCGGTCGCGCCTTCCGCGCGTTGTGGAAGCGGGCCTATTCCAAGGCGGCGGAATGGCTGGCGGCGGTGGTCTACGAGGATCCCTGGCTGGCGGGCGGGCATAACGGCCTGTCCAATGCCGAGGACCCGCTGAAGCCCGAAGATCCGTACCCTCGCGTGAAGGCGCTGCGCGAGACGATGCGCGAGGGCGGCATTCCCGATACCACGCCGATCGTGATGGCCGGCGGCGTGTGGTTCCTGCGCGACTGGAACGACTGGATCGATAATCCCGAACTCGGCGCGATCATGTTCCAGTACGGCACGCGGCCGCTGCTGACGCAGGAAAGCCCGATCCCGCAGGGCTGGAAGGACCGGCTGTCCACGCTCGACGAGGGCGACGTGCTGCTGCACCGTTTCTCGCCGACCGGTTTCTATTCGTCGGCGGTGCGCAACCCGTTCCTTCGCCATCTCGAAGCACGGTCCGACCGGCAGATCGCGTTTTCGACGCAGGAAGCGGGCGATCACGTCTTCCAGCTCGACGTGGGCGTGAAGGGCAAGAATTTCTGGGTCACGCGCAACGACCTGCTG
>CAXTVB010000165.1:0-6330 GCA_964247555.1 uncultured Sphingomonas sp.
CAATAAGGCGGACTCCCAACTGGTGCCCTATCGATCGAAGACGATTTCCCCGGGCGACATTCAAGCAGTGCGTTGCATTGTTTCGGATGAGGAGCCGACCGAGTTCCAGTGTAGATGGCGGCAGCGGATGAACGGCGGTTGGGTCAAACGAACGACTTGGCTCACTATCGATGGGACCAGCTGGCGCGTGATGGATGCCTGAGGTCCGCGAATAGGTGGAAACAGACATTCCCTGCTGTTCTACAAACCACGAGCTGTAGAATGTCGGATGTGATGCAGCGCCAGGACATGAGCCCGATCCTCCCCCGCAAAGGGGAGGTGGCGCCGAAGGCGACGGAGGGGGAGGTGGCCAACACGAACGAATAGCTTACCGCCCCCTCCGTCAGGCTGCGCCTACCACCTCCCCCTGGCGGGGGAGGATTGATCAGCCGCGGACATCAAGTCGACGATCGCGAATCCCCGCTGTCCTACAAACCACGCGTCATGGCATGTCCACGCAATGCCGACCCGCCCCGACCATCCAACAGCGATCGCGATACCGAACCTTGCAAGCCCTTGTTTTCACACGAAGTGGAAAGGCGAATGGTACACCTCCACTTCCTCCACTTCCGCGGCGATTTCGGGGCCCGGAACAAGCGAAAATCGAACCATCTCGACCCGAGTCCGGCACCCTTCCGCCCGCTACGCCGCCCGGAAATCCCCATCGTCGCCCATCACATGCAGCACCCCGTCGGCGATCGCGAAATACGCGCCGCGCAGTTTGAGCGTACCCGCCACCTCGCGCTCGCGAACGAAGGGGAAACTGCGCAGGTTTTCGATCGAGACGCGGACGGTCTCCAGTTCCAGCGCGCGGATCGCGCCGGGGCCGTCGCCGTGTTCCGCGACGATTCGGTCGCGGGCGGCATCGAGCATGTCGACCCAGTGGCCGATGAACCCGCCCGCGCCCGGCGTCGCGTCGGCGAAGCGGCGCGACAATGCGGCGGCGACTCCGCCGCAGCTGCCGTGACCCATCACCACGATCTCGGGCACTTCCAGCTGCGTCACCGCGAATTCCAGCGCAGCGGAGACGCCGTGGCGTCCGCTGTCGGCTTCGAACGGCGGCACGAGGTTGGCGACGTTGCGCACCACGAACATCTCGCCGGGCGATGCGTCGAAGATCTGCGTGGGGTCCACGCGGCTGTCCGAACAGGCGATGACCATGACCTTGGGGGACTGGCCCTGGCTGAGTTCCGCCCAGCGCTCGCGCTCGCGCTGCCAGTCATGGTGGCGAAACCGGCGATAGCCGTCGATCAGGTCGGTAAAGCTCGTCATACGCCGGGGCATAGCGCGTTGTTTCGCGCCGCGGCAGTCGCTATCTCGCCCACATGAACGAGATGACACCGCTCGCCCCGCCGCTTCCTCGCGCCCGCAAGCCCGACTGGATCCGGGTCAAGGCGCCGACCTCGGTCGGCTTTGCCGAAACCAAGGCGATGATGCGCCGGCTGAACCTCAACACGGTGTGCGAGGAAGCGGCCTGCCCGAACATCGGCGAATGCTGGACGAAGAAGCATGCGACGGTGATGATCCTGGGCGACACCTGCACGCGCGCCTGCGCCTTTTGCAACGTGAAGACGGGAATGCCGCGCGCGGTCGACGTGCTGGAGCCGCAGCACACCGCCGACGCCGCGGCGGAACTGGGGCTGGAGCATATCGTCATCACCTCGGTCGATCGCGACGACCTGCCCGATGGCGGCGCCTCGCAATTCGTGAAGGTCATCGAGGCGCTGCGCCGCACGACGCCCAAGACGACGATCGAGATCCTGACGCCCGACTTCCGCAACAAGGCGCAAGCGGCCGTGGAGCGGATCGTCGAGGCGGGGCCCGACGTCTACAACCACAATCTGGAAACGGTACCGCGGCTCTATCCGACGATCCGCCCCGGCGCGCGCTACTACGCGTCGCTGCGGCTGCTCGAGAGCGTGAAGCGGCACGACCCGTCGATCTTCACCAAATCCGGCGTGATGATGGGGCTGGGCGAGGAGCGACTGGAGGTCCATCAGGTGATGGACGACATGCGTTCCGCCGACATCGATTTCCTGACGATGGGGCAGTATCTGCAACCAACCCCGCGCCATGCGAAGGTCGCGGAGTTCGTGACGCCGAAGGCGTTCGATGCCTATGCAGGCGTCGCGCGCGCCAAGGGGTTCCTGCTGGTCGCCGCATCGCCGCTGACCCGCTCCAGCTATCATGCCGGCGACGATTTCGCGCGGTTGCGGGCGGCGCGCGCAGCGAAGCTGGAGGCGGTGCGCGGCTGACATGCCAAAGCACGCCGAAACCCGGATCCTGCCCTATACTCCCGAACAGATGTTCGACATGGTCGCCGATGTCGGTCGTTATGCCGAATTCCTGCCCTGGGTTTCGGCGATGCGGGTACGCAAGAACAGCGATACGGCGACCGTCGCCGACATGATTGTCGGCTTCAAGGGCCTGCGCGAGACGTTCACGTCCAAGGTTCTGAAGGAACGGCCGAGCGAGATCGCGGTCGACTATATCGACGGGCCGCTCAAATATTTGCGCAACGAATGGCGGTTCCGGCCCGACCCGGCAGGATGCGAGGTCGATTTCAGCGTCGATTTCGCCTTCAAGAACAGGGTGTTCGAAATGCTGGCGGGTCAGGTGTTCGGCGTCGCGCTGCGCAAGATGATCGGCGCGTTCGAAGAGCGCGCGCACGTCCTCTACGGCGCGGGTTCGACCGGTAGCAGCAGCTCGAGCGCGCAGAGTGCCGCCTGAAGCCGGATGCCGCCGCGCCCGAGATCGCCGAAATCGCGCCGGTCCGCGTGGATGTCGCTGGGGTCCGCGTCGCGCTCGGCGCGGGCGAAGACCACGGTGCCGACGGGTTTCTTGAGGGTGCCGCCGCCGGGACCCGCAACCCCGGTGATCGCGACCGCGACGTCCGCATCGGTCGCCTTCAGCGTAGCCTGCGCCATGCTCCAGGCGACCGCGATCGAGACCGCGCCGAAGGTGTCGATCACGTCGGGGCTGATCTTCAACAACCCGATCTTGGCATCGTTCGAATAGGTTACGAACCCGGCTTCCAGCACATCGGAAGAGCCCGGTATCTCGGTGAGCGCCGCGGCGACCAAGCCGCCGGTGCAGCTTTCCGCGACCGCGACGCGGCGGCCCAGCGCCTGGTTGCGTTCGACGACGCGGCGCGCCGCCTCGACCAGTTCGGTGGGAAGGATCGTGTCGGTCATCGTCAATCCCCGGTGCACAGCGGCAGGTCGGGAACGTCCGCCGCCTTGCCGCTGGCCTTTTGGCGCTTCAGATATTGCAATGTCGTGATGACGATGCCGGCCGTGTTGCGCGGCGGCAGCGGCGCGAGGTTCGTCACCAGCCGATCGATCGTCCCGCAGTCCCGGACGGCGATCCGCCCGACGATCAGCGGTACAATGATCGAGGTCAGCAGGGGGCGGGCATAGTCGGATTGGAGCAGGATATCGACCGTCGGATCACTGAGCTTGACGATCGCGGCGCGGGCACCGGGCCATGCCTGGTCCGCCGCCGCCTGGTAGCGGCCGACCAGCGTACCGTCCGCCTGGCGGATAGGGCTCGTCGCGGGCAGGCGGGCGGCGCAGAGCCGGCCCGTCTCGCGCAGGATGTCGGGCATCGCGACGAGGACCATCGCCTGCGCCTCGGTATCGGTCAGGCAGGGCCGCGCCGATTGCGGCGGCGCCGCCGCCAGCGCGAGCATCAGCGCCAGTCTCACCGCGGTCGACTCGGCAGGCTGACGGTCGCCGCGGCCTGGGTGGCGATCCCCTCGCCGCGGCCAGTGAAGCCCAGCCGCTCGGTCGTCGTCGCCTTCACGCTGACGCGATCGGGCGACAGTGCGAGGAGGTCGGCGATGCGGGCGACCATCGCGGTGCGGTGCGGGCCGATCTTGGGCGCTTCGCACATGATCGTCAGGTCGACGAAATCGATGCGACCGCCCTGGTCGGCGATCAGCGAGGCGGCGTGCCGGAGGAACTGCGCGGAGTCGGCACCTTTCCACTGTGGGTCGCTGGGGGGGAAATGCGTGCCGATGTCGCCCGCCGCGATCGTCCCGAGCAGCGCGTCGGTCAGCGCATGCAGCGCGACGTCTGCATCGCTATGCCCCGACAGGCCTTTGTCATGCGGGATCAGTACGCCGCCGAGCCACAATTCCTCGCCGACCTCCAGCCGGTGGACGTCGAAGCCCGTTGCCATGCGGGTCTCGCGTGGCAGCCGCGCCTCGGCGGCGGCGAAGTCCTCCGGGAAAGTCACTTTTTCGAGCATCGGATCGCCCTGCACCAACGCGACCGTGCCGCCAAGCCGTCGCACCATCTGCGCATCGTCGGTCGCCTCCTCGGCCGACGGCCATGTGGCATGCGCGGCGATCAGCCGATCGAGACGGAAGCCCTGCGGCGTCTGCACCCGAACGATGCCGGCGCGCGGGACGATATCGCCCAGAACCGCCTCGCCACGCGCCAGCGTGTCGGCGGCCGGCAGCACTGGGATCGCGCCGTCATGAATGTCGAGCGCGGCGACGATGCGGTCGATCACCGCGGACGGCACCAGCGGTCGTGCGGCATCGTGGACCAGGACGAGGCGTGCACCCTCTTGCCCGATGGCGGCGAGACCGCGTTCGACCGATTCCCGACGGGTCGCGCCACCGACGACGATCGTCGCGTCTTCGCCCAGTAGCGCCGTCGCTCGGTCGCGGTCGCTTTCGGCGACCACGACCAGCACGCGGTCGATAGCAGGGTGGCGCGCGAACGCCTCGAAAGCGTGGAGCAGCATCGGTCGGCCGGCGAGGGTGGCAAACTGCTTGGGGACGTCGCCGCCGGCCCGCGAGCCGGAGCCCGCCGCGACGATCAGCGCCACAACATGAGGAAGGTTGTCCATAGCGGTGCGCTAGCTCAGCCCCGTCCGCCTTGCCAGTGTGCGGATGATCGGATAGGCGTTGCCTGTTTTTTAGGCAGACCCATGCGACCTATCGCCCCCATTCAGATCGGCCCTGTCCGGATCGATTGCCCCGTCGTGCTGGCGCCGATGACGGGCGTCACCGACATGCCGTTCCGGACGCTCGTCCGCCGTTACGGGTCGGGGCTGAACGTGACGGAGATGATCGCGAGCCAGGCGGCGATCCGCGAAACGCGGCAATCCTTGCAGAAGGCTGCGTGGCACTTGTCCGAGGAGCCGGTGTCGATGCAGCTGGTCGGCTGCACGCCCTACGAGATGGGCGAGGCAGCGCGACTGGCGGAGGATCGCGGAGCGGCGATCATCGACATCAATATGGGCTGTCCGGTGCGCAAGGTGACGAGCGGCGATGCGGGCTCCGCGCTGATGCGCGATACCGCACTGGCCGCGGCGATCATCAAGGGCATCACTGCTGCGGTCTCCGCCCCCGTCACGCTGAAGATGCGGATGGGCTGGTGTCATGACAGCCTGAACGCGCCCGAACTCGCGCGGATCGCGGAAGATCTGGGCGTGAAGCTCGTCACCGTCCACGGCCGCACGCGCAACCAGATGTACAAGGGCGAGGCCGATTGGCGCTTCGTCGCGAAGGTCAAGCAGGCGGTGTCGATCCCCGTGATCGTCAACGGCGACATCTGTTCGGTCGAGGATGCGGAAACGGCGCTGGAACAGTCCGGCGCAGACGGTGTCATGATCGGGCGTGGGGCCTATGGCCGGCCCTGGCTGCTGGGGCAGGTCATGGCGTATCTGCAGAACGGCCGGCGCGTCCCGGATCCGACGATCGACGAACAATATCGTGCGATCGCAGAGCATTACGAGGCCATGCTCGAGCATTACGGCCCGGTCACGGGGGTCAACATGGCCCGCAAGCATATCGGCTGGTACACCCGCGGCCTGCCCGGCTCGGCCGAGTTCCGCAACATCGTCAACCAGCAGCCCGACGCGGTCGTCGTCAAGGCGATGCTGGCCGAATTCTACGCGCCCTGGCGCCAGCGTGAAGCGGCCTGAGCCCGTCCGGCGCGGCAGGCCGGATTTCGCCGAATTGTTCGCCGCCCTGCCGACCGCTACGATCGTGATCGATCCCGACGACCGGATCGCGCACGCCAACACCGCCGCCGAACAGATGCTCAACCTGTCCGAACGATTGATGATCGGGCAGCGGATCGACGCCATCCTGCCGCCGCCGGGCGAACCGCGGACGCATGAGGGCAATGATCTGGCGATGTTCGACGTCGAGGTCGAAACCCCGCGCGGCGTCCGCATGCGGGTGGATTTCGTCGAGACCAGCTTGCCGGGAACGTCGGGCTGGCGGACCATCACGCTGCGCGACGCGGGTCGGCCACGGACGCTGGGCGGCGC
>CAXTVB010000166.1:0-6319 GCA_964247555.1 uncultured Sphingomonas sp.
ATCCGCGAGGGGTGTCGCCCGTGGAGGGGCCCCTCCACCATGCTGCGCACGGTCCCCCTCCCCGTCCCGGGGAGGAATGAGAAAGACACCCCGCCGATCACTTGATCGCCGTCCCCGTCGCCGCCGCATCCTTCAACGACTGCGCGACCTTGAAGCCATGCTTCTCCAGCCCGCCGACGACCTTGTCATACCCCTCGGACTGCGCCCAGAACATCGGGCCGCCGCGATAGACCGGCCAACCATAGCCGTAGATCCAGACGACATCGACGTCGGACGCGCGCTGCGCCTTGCCCTCTTCCAGGATCAACGCACCTTCGTTGACCATCGGGTACAGCGTCTTCTCGACGATCTCCTGGTCGGTGATCTCGCGCTTCTTCATGTTCGACTTCGAACGGAAATCCTCGATGATCTCCGCGACGCGCGGGGAGGGGGTGGGCTGCCGCTTCTCGTCGTAATCGTAGAAGCCCTTCTGCGTCTTCTGCCCCCAGCGGCCCTCGGCGGCGAGCGCATCGCGGATGCTCTCGATCCGGGTCGGATCGCGGTGCCAGCCGATGTCGACGCCCGCCAGGTCGCTCATCTGGAACGGCCCCATCGGCATCCCGAACGCGACATGGACCTTGTCGATCTGCTCGGGCGTGGCGCCCTCCATCAGCAGCTTCATCGCCTCGACCTGGCGTGGCATCAGCATGCGGTTGCCGATGAAGCCGTGCGTGACGCCGGCGACGACCGCGACCTTCTTGATCTTCTTCGCGAGCGCCATGACGGTGGCCAGCACGTCGAGCGCGGTCTTCTCCCCGCGCACGACCTCCAGCAATTTCATGACGTTGGCGGGCGAGAAGAAATGCATGCCGACGACGTCCTCGGGACGCTTGGTGCACGACGCGATCTCGTCGATATCGAGATACGACGTGTTCGACGCCAGGATCGCGCCCGGCTTGCACAGCGCGTCGAGCTTGGTGAAGATGTCCTTCTTTACGTCCATATTCTCGTACACCGCCTCGATGACGAGGTCGCAGTCGGCGAGCGTCGAGAAATCGAGCGTCGGCGACAGCGCACCCATCGCCGCCTCGACCTGTTCGGGCTTCATCCTGCCCTTCGCCGCGGTCGCTTCGTAATTCTTGCGGATGACGCCCGCGCCACGGTCTAGCGCTTCCTGCTGCATCTCGACGATCACGACGGGGATGCCCGCCGAGAGGAAGTTCATCGCGATGCCGCCGCCCATCGTGCCCGCCCCGATCACGCCGACCTTGTTGATCGCGCGCAGCTTGGTGTCCGCGGGCACGTCGTCGATCTTCGCCGCCTGGCGCTCGGCGAAGAACAGATGGCGCTGGGAGGCGGACTGGACGCCCGACATCAGCTTCATGAATTCCTGGCGCTCGAACGCGATGCCCTCGGCGAAGCTCGATCCGTCCGACGCCTTCTCGACGCACGCGATGTTCGCGGCGGGCGCTTCGAAGCCGCGGAAGCGGCGGGCATTGTCCTTCTTGAACGCGGCGACCGCATCGGGGTCGGGCTGCGCGATCTTCTCCGACGCACGGGGCAGGGGGCGGTGCGCCGCAATCTCGCGCGCATAGGCGACCGCGTCCTCGGCCAGCGTATCCTCGCCGACGATCTTGTCGATCAGCCCGGCGTCGAGCGCCTTCTTCGCCGAAATCGGATCGCCCTTCGCGGTCATCTCCAGCGCCAGCGCGACGCCCGCGATCCGCGGGATACGCTGCGTGCCGCCGGCACCGGGCAGCAGGCCGAGCTTCACCTCGGGCGTGCCGATCTTCGCCGACGGGGCCGCGACGCGGTAATGGCAGCCGAGCGTCACCTCGCACCCGCCACCCAGCGCGGTGCCGTGGATCGCGGCGACGACCGGCTTGGACGACGCCTCGATCATGTCGACCACGGTCGGCAGGCCCGGCTCCTGCATCGGCTTGCCGAATTCGGTGATGTCCGCGCCCGCGAAGAAGGTGCGGCCGTCGCAGCGGATGACCATCGCGGTGATCGCGGCGTCGGCCACGCCTTCCTTGATCGCCGCCTCCAGCCCCTGCCGCACCGCCGCGCCCAGCGCGTTCACCGGCGGGTTGTCGGAGATGATGACGAGGACGTCGTCATGGCGTTCGGTGCGGATCGGGCTGGTCATCATGTTACTCCAAGGATCGAAACCGTCACCCCAGCGAAGGCTGGGGTCTCAAGCCGCATGAGACCCCAGCCTTCGCTGGGGTGACGGGTGGTGGGGTTCAATTCAACGCGGCATAGATCATCGTCTTCAACTCGCGGCGGATCGGGTACAGGCTGCTCGGCGCCAGTTGCGTCATGAACACCATCGACACCCGCTCGACCGGATCGATGAAGAACGCGGTCGAGAACATGCCGCCCCAATAATATTCGCCGACCGACCCCGGCACCATCGAGCGCACCGGATCGATCGTGACCGCGAAGCCCAGGCCGAAGCCGGTGCCGGCGTTGGTCGTCTCGCTGAACAAGGATTTGGACATCGACGCGAGATCGCCGCCGCCGGGCAGATGGTTCTGCGTCATCAGGTCCAGCGTCTTGCGCCCGACGATCCGCACCCCGTCGAGCGTCCCGCCGTCCAGGCACATCCGACAGAAGCGGTGATAGTCGAGCGCGCTCGACACCAGCCCGCCGCCGCCCGACACCAGTTTCGGCTGCCGGCTCCACGCGCTTTCGGCACCGCGATCATACATGACGCGACCTTTCGCGGGATCGAACGTCCAGCAATCGGTCAGCCGGTCGATCTTGTCCGCGGGCACGGTGAAGAAGGTGTCGTGCATGCCGAGCGGCGCGAAGATGCGGTCGTGGAAGAACGCATCGAGCGTCTGCCCGGACACCTGCTCCACCACCGCGCCGAGTACGTCGGTCGACACCGAATAATTCCACGCCGTGCCCGGCGAGAATTCGAGCGGGATGTCCGCCAGCGCGGCGACGAAGCCCTGCAGGTCGAGATTGCCGTGCCAGTTCTCGATCTTCCCCGCCCGGTACGCCGCGTCGATGTTCGACCGGTTCTGGAACCCGTAGGTCAGCCCCGACGTGTGGCGCAGCAGGTCGACCATCCGCATCGGTTCCGCGGTCGCCTTCGTCCGGAACGGGACGCCGGCGCCGCCGCCGTCATAGACGCCGAGATTCTTCAGCGCGGGCAGGACATGATGCACCGGCGTGTCCAGCGCGACCTTGCCCTCCTCCACCAGCATCATGAACGCGATCGAGGTGATCGGCTTGGTCATCGACGCGATGCGGAACAGCGACGATTCGTCGATCCGCGCGCCACCTTCTCGCCCGGCACCCTGATGCGAGAAATGCGCGATCTCGCCGTCCTGCGCGATCAGCAGCTGCGCATGCGGCAACAGCCCGCTGTCGAGATAGCGCGTCCTGATCAGCGCGTCGATCGCAGCCAGTCGGCCGGCGTCGAACCCATGGCTCGCGGAATTGATGGTCGTCACGCGCTGGTCCATACCCTCGGTTCTAACTCTCGCGCTCCTATTGCCTTGAGCGCGCCGGGAATCAACTCTAACCTCGTTGATGATCGGCAATCGGGCAAACCCGACCTTCAAGTTTTTGCGGAGAAGCATGCGTGAGTGATGACCGTATCGTCGCGATCGATCCCAATTGGCCCGCCATGTCGATGGCCGACGCGGCCACCGCGCTGACCGCGCCGGGCGCGAAGTTCGAGATGGAGACGGTGACGATCCGCGGCGTCCCCACCCGCGTGTGGAAGAATGCGCCGCCGACGCTTGCATGGCTCGCCACCGCGGCGCGCGCGCATGGCGACCGGCTGTTCACGATCCTGGAGGACGAACGCGTCACCTACGAGGCGAATTACCGGGCCACCGCGGCGTTCGCCGAACACCTGTCGTCGATCGGCGTCGGGCGCGGCGACCGCGTGGCGCTCGCGATGCGCAACCTGCCCGAATGGCCGGTGATATTCTTCGCGGTGGCCAGCATCGGCGCGATCGTCGTTCCGCTCAACGCCTGGTGGACGGGGGCCGAGCTGGAATATGGCCTGGCCGATTCGGGCGCGTCGGTGCTGGTGGCGGACGACGAGCGTCACGCCCGGCTCGCGGCGCACTATGCCGCGCTGCCCGGCCTGCGCCATGTGATCGTCACCCGCGCCTCGACCGCGCTGGGGCAGGGGGCGGCCAGGCTTGAGGAAGCGATCGGCACGCCGCACGACTGGGCGAACCTGCCCGACCGCGCGATACCGGCCGCGACGATCGCCCCGGACGATGCGGTGACGATCTTCTACACCAGCGGGACGACCGGCGCGCCGAAGGGGGCGCTGGGCACGCACCGCAACCTGATGACCAACATCCTGTCCTCTGGCTATGCCTCCGCCCGCGCCGCGCTCCGCCGCGGGGTCGCGCTGCCGGAGCCGACCCCGCGCACCGCGCTGACGGTCATCCCGCTGTTCCATGTCACCGCCTGCTCCTCCGCGATGATGGGCACGATCGCGACCGGCGGCTGCATGGTCTTCATGCGCCGCTGGGACACCGTCCGCGCGATGGAGCTGATCGAGCGCGAGAAGGTGAACGTCACCGGCGGCGTGCCGACGATCGCCTGGCAGTTGCTCGAACACCCCGACCGCGCGAACTACGATCTCTCCAGCTTGGAATCGATCGCCTATGGCGGCGCGCCCTCCGCGCCCGAGCTGGTCCGGCGGATCTACACCGAATTCGGCGCCTTGCCCTCGAACGGCTGGGGTATGACCGAGACGATGGCGACGGTGACGAGCAACGTCGCGGAGGATTATCTCAACCGTCCGGCCAGCGCGGGCGCGGCGGTCGCGGTCGCCGACCTGAAGATCGTGGCCGACGACGCCGTGACCGAATTGCCCGCCGGCACGGTCGGCGAACTATGGGCGCGCGGGCCGATGATCGTCGCTGGCTATTGGAACAAGCCCGACGCGACCGCGGCAACCTTCGTCGACGGCTGGGTCCGCACCGGCGACCTCGCAAAGATCGACGACGAAGGCTTCTGCACCATCGTCGACCGCGCCAAGGACATCGTGATTCGCGGCGGCGAGAACATCTATTCGATCGAGGTGGAGAATGTGCTGTACGCCCACGCCGCGGTCACCGATTGCGCGCTGATCGGCATTCCCCACCGCACCCTTGGCGAGGAACCGGCCGCGGTGGTCCATCTGGCGCCGGGCGAAACCGCGAGCGAGGCGGAACTGCAGGCCTGGGTGCGCGAGCGGCTGGCGGGGTTCAAGGTACCCGTGGCGATCCGCTTCGTCACGCAGACGCTGCCACGCAATGCGAACGGGAAGATCCTCAAGAAGGACCTGAAGGCGCTGTTCGAGGAGCGACGGGGAGTCGCGGCCTAGGGCGGCTAGCCTTCGTCCCGCCTTTGCTGGGCCGCGACCGCTGCAGCTTTATACAAGCGGTCGGACGTCTCCGCCGCGGCGGCGGGGGTCAACGCGACGGCGATGCCGCCGGGACCGTCGATATGCACCTCGCCACGTTCCGCGACGACTTCGGACGGGGTATCGTGGGGGCCGGGTGCCATATCGTGTCTCCTCAACACCTTACCAACGCTGCATCGCGCAATCGGTGCCCCGCAAAGCGGTCACCCCTAATGCGCGGCGCCGATCGCGGAGCGCACCGCGGTCGCCCAGCCGTCCAGCCGCACCCGGCGCTCGTCCTCGCCCAGCCGCGGTTCGAAGTCTTGTACCGCGCCGCGCATCGCCGACGCCGCGGCGAGGTCTGCGAACAGTCCCGCGCCGACGCCCGCCAGCATCGCCGCCCCCAGCGCGGTCGTCTCGGCGAAGACGGGGCGCTCCACCGCGACGCCAAGCATGTCGGCCAGGTCCTGCGCCATCCAGTCGTTGGCGACCATGCCGCCGTCGATCCGCAGCGTCTGCCAGTCCTGTCCGTCGGCGGCAAAGGCGGTCTTCAGGTCATGCGCCTGGTGCGCCATCGCCTCCAGTGCGGCGCGCACGACATGCGCCTTGCCGGTCGCGAAGCTGAGCCCCGAGATCGCCGCGCGGGCCTCCGGTCTCCACCACGGCGCGCCGAGGCCGCTGAGCGCCGGCACGAGGTACACACCGCCATTGTCCGCCACCGATCGCGCCAGCGCGTCCGTTTCGCGCACGTCGCCGATCAGCCCGAGCGTATCGCGCAGCCATTTGACGAGGCTCCCGGCGACGAAGACCGATCCCTCCAGCGCATAGGCCCGTTCGCCGCCCAGCTGCCACGCGATCGTCGACAGCAGCCGGTGGTCCGATATCGGCGGCGTCGGCCCCGCCTGCGTCAGCACGAACGCGCCGGTGCCGAAGGTCGCCTTGGTCTCGCCAGGCGTCAGACAGGCCTGGCCG
>CAXTVB010000167.1:0-6296 GCA_964247555.1 uncultured Sphingomonas sp.
GGGCTGGTGGCATTCCTGATCGGCCGCGACCGGTCGTTTGCCGAGCTGGTGACGCGCGACGGCGTGACGATCGCGCCCGTGCCGATCGGCGCCGCGGCGCTGCGCGAGGCGGTGACGGTGCTACGCCGTCCGCTGGAGATCCAGGGCGGCACGATCGGCGAGTTCGATCTGGCGGCGTCGAGCCAGCTTCACGCGACGCTGCTGGGCGGTCTGGGTAGCGTGACCAAGGGCATCGACCATCTGGTGGTCGTCAGCGCCGGGCCCTTGTCCAACCTGCCATTCGGTTTGCTGGTCGCCAAGCCTACGACCGGGGGCGACTATGCGAGCGCACCTTGGCTGATCCGCACCAACACGCTCGCCTATACCCCGTCGCTGCAGGCGTTCGGACAGCTCCGCACGACCAAGCGCGTGCAGAGTGCGGCGATGCCGCTGCTGGGCTTCGGCCAGCCGTTGCTGAATGGGCATGCGGGCGCGAAGGCGGAGTCCGGTGCGATGGCGCGGATCAGTGGATCGTGCCGAGAGGGCGGACCGATGCCGGCTGCGTTGCTGCTCGCACTCTCGCCGCTGCCCGATACCGGCAAGGAGCTGACCGCGGTCGCGCATGCGCTGGACGCGCCGACCGACGCGCTCTTCCTGGGGACGAACGCGACCGAGGCGAATCTGCGCAAGCAGAAACTGGCCGATTACCGCGTGCTGTATTTCGCGACGCACGGCCTGTTGCCGGGCGAGCTGCGGTGCCAGGCCGAGCCGGGCCTGGTGCTCACCCCCCCGTCGGTCGTCGCAACGAGCGCGGCGAACGACGGCTTGCTGGGGTCGAGCGAGATCGCATCGCTGCGGCTGAATGCGGATTTGGTCGTGCTGTCCGCCTGCAACACCGCGGCCGGGGACAACCGCTATGGCGGCGGCGAGGCCCTGTCCGGGCTGGCGGAGGCGTTCTTCCATGCCGGTGCGCGCGACATGGTCGTCAGCCATTGGCAGGTGCCTTCGGCGGCGACGACCGACCTGATGTCGCGGATGTTCGCTGGTTGGGGTGCAAAGGGCGGCGAGGATGTCGGCGATGCCCTGCGCGACGCGCAGCTGGCGTTGATCGCGCAGCCGAAGACGGCGCATCCTTTCTTCTGGGCGGCGTTCGTCGCGATCGGCGACGGCATGGGCCGGCCGGCGGGGGCCGGGTCGGCTGCGGTCGGTACGGGGCAGTGAATTGGGGACGGGGGCAATGAAGACTTTCATAATGGCGGGGGTAGCGATCGCGATCGGCGGCGCCGCGTTGGCGACCGTTCCCGCCGGGGCGACGACGCTGATCGTCATCGACGCGCGGGGCGCCGGGCTGAAACCGGGGCAGAAGATCGACAGCAGCAAGCCGATCGTCCTGAAGGACGGCGAGCGGGTGACGCTGATCGGGCCCGACGGCAAGGCGATCACGCTGCACGGCAAATTTTCCGGTCCACCGCTGGCCCATGCCGGTCCCGCAGCCGATCCGCGCTCGGCGCTGGCGGCATTGATCTCGACACGCAGCGCGCGGACGAGCTCGGTCGGTGTGGTCCGCGGCGGGACCGACGCCGCGCCGTTGCCCGAACCCTGGCTGATCGACGTCTCGCGATCGGGAGAGCGATGCCTTAAGATTGGGCAGAAGCCGATCTGGTGGCGCCCGACCAAGGCGGCGGCGACGCCGTTCACGGTGTTCCCGATCGACCGGTCCTGGCGCGCCGACTTCCAGTGGAAGATTGGTCAGGACCGGATGGACATGCCCTCGCTCGGCAAGCTGGAGGGCAAGACGATGTTCGTGGTGCACACCGACGACCAGGACCATGTGGTCGACGTCAACATGATCCCCGCCGACGTCGATAGCGAGGTCGTGCTGGCGTCGTGGATGATCGAGAAGGGGTGCACCCAGCAGGCCGATGCGCTGCTCCGGCAGCTCCAGACCGCGCAAGCGACCCTACCGACGCAGGCGCAGCGATGACCAAGCAGCTTCGTACCGGCCTGACCGCCGCGGGCCTCGCGCTGTTCGCGACGTTGGTCGCGGTGCTGGCGGTGAACTATCTGACGTTCATCGGCAGCCTCGAAAACATCGCGAGCGACGTGCGCGTCGCCGCGAAGTCGCCACCGATGCCGCAGTCCAAGGACATCGTGATCGCCGCGATCGACGAGAGCACGGTCGCGCAATTCCCCTACCGCTCCCCCGTCGATCGCGCGTTCCTGGCCACGCTCGTCAAGCAACTGGAAGCAAAGGGCGCGAAGGAGATCGGGATCGACGTCCTGTTCGACCAGCCGACCGAACCCGCCAAGGATGCCGAACTCGCGCAGACTCTGCGCGATACGAAGACGCCGCTCCTCGTCAGCTACACCAACTCGCCGAACGTCGTGACCGAAGACCAGCTGAAATATCTGGACGCGTTCGTGCCGAAGAATCTGAGAGCGGGCGCGAACCTCGCGACCGACACGTTCGACGATAGCGTGCGCTGGATTTTCCCTGGCGAAAACACGCCCGGCATGCCGCTGGGCTTCGTGCGCAAGGCGTTGGCGCTGATCGGAAAACCGACACCCGGCGGTGAGGTCGAGATTGCGTGGCGGCCGAAACAGGATGCCGAGACGCCGGCCTTCCCGCAATTCCCGGCACAGACGGTAGGCTTCCTTCCCGATGACTGGATCAAGGGGAAGATCGTGCTGATCGGTGCCGTCCAGTCGATCACCGACCGCCATCGCACGCCGCTTGCCATTGTCGACAATGGCGACGAGGGGAACATGCCCGGCATCGTCGTGCAGGCGCATGGTATTTCGCAATATCTCGAAGGGCGCAGCGTCAATCGCCTCAGCCTGCCGGCCGTCGCGCTGGTTACGCTGCTGGTCGCGTTGGTCGGCGTCGGACTTGGGTTCCTGAAGCGTGGACCGGCGGTAAAGTTCGGTGTCGGCGCGGTGGTGATCGCGCTGTATTGGGCGGGCGCGATCGCGGGCTATTCCAAGGGCGTGCCGATGGTGCCGCTCGTCGGCCCGACGCTGGCGTTCGCGGTCGCCTTATGGCTCACCGACGTCGTCATCGGTCGCGCCGAGCGCAAGCAGCGGCAGTTCATCCAGGGGGCGTTCTCGCGCTACGTATCACCCGCGGTGGTGAGCCAACTCGCGGCGGACCCGGATTCGCTCAGCATCTCGGGCTCGAAACGCGAGGTGACGTTCATCTTCACCGACATCGCCGGCTTCACGACGCTGTCCGAAGGGCTGACATCGGAAAAACTGTCCGAGGTGCTGAACGACTATCTCGACGGCGCATGCGCGATCATCCTCAAATATGAGGGTACGATCGACAAGTTCATCGGCGATGCGATCATGTCGATCTTCAACGCGCCGATCGCCCAACCCGACCATGCCGAACGCGCGGTGAAATGCGCGCTGGAGCTGGACGAGTATGCGGAAAGCTTCCGCAAGCGCCAGAACGCGCTGGGCGTGCCGATCGGGGTCACGCGGATCGGGCTCCACACCGGTTCCGCCACGGTCGGCAATTTCGGATCGTCGTCGCGGATGGATTTCACTGCGCTCGGCGACACGGTGAACACCGCAGCGCGGACCGAGGGCGTAAACAAATATTTCGGCACCCGTATCTGCGTGACGGAAGAGACCGTCGCACAATGCCCGAACCTGGCGTTCCGGCGGATCGGCGACGTGGTGCTGAAGGGCAAGACCAAGGCGGTCGGCCTGTTCCAGCCGGTGTCCGCCGCAGAGGCCGCGTCGGGGTTGGTACCGGCCTATGACTCCGCGCTGGCGTTGCTGAAGGCTGAAGACCCTTCCGCGGTCGACGCGTTCGATTCGCTCGACGCGACCTATCCGGGCGATCCGATCGTAGCCTATCACCGGGGCCGCATGGCCTCGGGCAAGGTTTCCGCACTGATCGTACTCGAGGACAAATAGATGTACATCCGGGGGGAAACGCATCGCCGCCGGCGAACGGCGAAGGGGATCGTGGCGCTGGTCGCGGGGATCGCCGCCGCGCCCGTCGCGGCGCAAGTCGGCCCGACGCCGCCCACGCTGCCCAGCCAGAGCGACATCTCGCGCGCGCGCGTCGGGCTGCCCGCGCCAGATACCAGCGGGTTCGACCTGCGTATCCAGGCACCGGAGAAATCCGCGGTGCCCAAGGCGGTCGATTCCATCGACTTCCATCTGACCCGCATCGTCGTGACCGGGGCAACGGTGTTCCCCAAGGACGAGGTCGACGCCTATTTCACGAAGTTGGCGAACGGCACGACCAATCTGGAAGCGGTGCGCGTCGCCGCCGACGCCCTTGAGCAGCATTACCGGGTGCAGGGCTATTTTCTGACCCGCGTCTTCGTGCCGCCGCAGCGGCTGGAGGGCGGCGCACTGACGGTACGCGTGGTCGAGGGGTATCTCGACGCGATCGACGTGCAGGGCATGGACGCGGGCAGCCAGCGCACGGTGCGTGCGATCCTGACCCCGTTGCTGGCGAAGAGGCCGATCGACCTCGCGTCGGTCGAACGGCGGCTGCTGATCCTGAACGATCTGCCCGGCATCGCCGCCGCGGGGGTGCTGAAACAGGGCGCGCAGCTGGGCGCGTCGACGCTGGTCGTGTCGCTATCGGTGCCGCGCAACAGCTATCAGGCGAGCGTCAGCAACACGAATTCGCGGCTCCTCGGCCCCTGGGTGTATGCGCTCAACGCGAACCTCAATCGGCCGATCGGCCTGCCTGGCGCGCTGAGCCTCGGCGTCAGCGCGAGCGGCCCAGGCCTTGCCGCGTCGGAAAGCGGCAGCGCGCGGTACAGCTTGAAGCTGGGTAATAGCGGCCTCATCGGTAGCCTGGGTGTCCTCGTCGCGCGCGCGTCACCCGCGGGTTCTCTGAAGCCGCTCGACATCCGCAACGACCTGTTGTCGTTCAGCGCGCGGTTCCGCTACCCGCTGATCCGGTCGCGGACTCAGTCGTTGTTCCTGGAAGGCGGCGTATCGATCAACCGGTCGGGCACGGATATCCTGGGGCAGGCGTTGGTCGACGATCGCACGACCGATGGCGATATCGCGTTGCTGTACCAGCAGAACGGCTTCCTGAACGGATCGACCGGCGCGTCGATCGACCTGTTTCACGGCATCCCGATCTTCGGTGCCTCGCCGCGCGACGCGTCGCTACCGTCGGTTCGCGGGTTCGAGCCCAATTTCGTGCGTGTCGTCTACCAGGCGCAGCGAGTGCAGCGGCTGCCCGGCCATTTCAGCGCGCTGGTCGCGGTTTCGGGACAATATGCGAATGTGAAGCTGCTGTCGGGCGAACTCGTCGCGTTCGGTGGGCCGGCGATCGGGCGCGGGTTCGATCCGTCGACCATAACCGGCGACCGTGGCTTCGGCGGGGTGGGAGAGATCCGGTACGATCTGCCGGTCGGCAAGCGCTGGTTGTCCAGCGTCCAGTTCTACGGCTTCATCGACGGCGCGCGGGCGACCAGCCTGGCGAACGGCGACGTGCCCGCGGTGACACAGGCGCTGCAATCGACGGGGGCGGGGTTCCGGCTTTTCCAGCGGTTCGGGACGATCGACCTCCAGACGGCGAAGGCGTTCCACCGCTTCGGTGGCGCGGACGAACGACCCGATCCGCGAGTGCTGCTGACCACGACCTTCTTCTATTGATGGCCGGATATCCGGTCACGAAAGCGACGACATGCTGATTGCGCAGATCACCGACCTGCATCTGGGCTTCGATCCGGGCAATCCGGACGAGGATAATCAGCGGCGTCTCGAATCCGTGGTCGCGCGACTGGTCGATGGTCCGAACCGCCCCGACCTGCTGCTCGCGACGGGCGATCTGGTCGACCGCGGTGAGCCGGAAAGCTACGCACGCGTGAAGGCTGCGCTCGGCGGATTGCCCTTCCCGGTGCATTATATGCTCGGCAATCATGACGACCGCGCCAACTTCGCGGCCGCCTTTCCGGATACGCCGATGCCGGACGGCTTCGCGCAATATGTGCTCGACCTGGATGGTCTGCGGCTCGTCATGCTCGACACGCTCGAACCCGGTCGCCACGGCGGCGGCTTCTGCGAAACGCGTGCGGCGTGGCTGGTCGATCGGCTGTCGGAGGACCGGGAGACGCCCACCGTCATCGTCATGCACCATCCCCCGTTCGAGGCGGGGATCGCGTGGATGAACACGCATCCCGACGAACCCTGGGTGCAACGCTTCACCGACGCGGTCGCGGGGCACGATCAGGTCATCGCGATCTGGTGCGGTCATATCCACCGTGCGATCGTGGCGCCGTGGATGGGGATGACGGTGACAGTCTGTCCGTCGTCGTCCGCGGAACTGATCCTCG
>CAXTVB010000168.1:0-6271 GCA_964247555.1 uncultured Sphingomonas sp.
TCGCCAGCGCGCGCGCCTCGTACATCGCGGTGCTCAGCACATCCAGTTCGACGCTGGTGCCCCAGCCCTTCAACTGGATGCCGAGGTGATAGATGCACGATCCGACGCACAGCCCCACGGGTTCGAAGCCGGCCTTGCGGACCAGCAGGAATTCGTTGACCGAGAAATCGGACGTGAACACCCCGCCGGGATGGCCCGCGCGGCGTAGCCCCGCCAGCCGGGCGAGCGCATGTTCGGGAATGCCCTGTTGATCGGTCATCAGATTCCGCCCTCTTCGTCCATGATGTCGTTCGCATAGGCCGAATGCCGCGGCCCGTCGGGACTTTGCAGTGGCGACAGGTCGTCGCGCATGTCGATCACCATCTCCACCGATTGCGGCACCGGCGCGCCGGGCCGGGTGTCGACGACCGTCCCGATCACGATATGCCGGCCGAGATAGGCGGGCGGCTGCTTGTCGCGCTCGCGCCGCAGGAGTTGCCCGAAATGGGTGTGCGCCAGCACGCCATTGCCCTGCAGCGCCGCCTTCTCGCGCAGATCGGTATGTGCTTCGCGCCGTATGCCTTCCCAGAAATTGGTCAGCGTCATGATCGGGATGCTCTGGAACGATCGCAGCTTCACCTGGATGTCGGACAGCGCGGTCCAGTCCCCGCCGCCCCAGCCCCCGCCGCCATACGGATTGCCCAGCCAGTCGAAGCGCGCACCGACCGCGATCCCGACGGGGACGATATCCGCCTCCAGCAGGCGGACGAATTCCAGCGCGGGGACGGTGGCGATCACCGGATGCGGGCTGGGCGCCAGGCGGTCGATCCGGACCGCGGTGCCGATCAGCGTATAGTCCATGCTGGCGCCCATCGGGTGGCGCAGCGTGCGCATCCGGACATCGACGACCGCGTTCGCGCCCGCGGCGATCGCCTCGCGCCCGATCCGGTCCAGCGCCTCGTGCCACCCTTGCGCATGTCCTTCGGTCCAGCTTTGCCCGTAGTGGAACCAGCAGGTGCCCGACACCGTCGCGATCGGCCGGATGCCATGCGTCCGCGCGAGCAGCAGCTCCGCCGGCGTCATCGTCGCGACCCATGCGCCGGACCCGGCCGCGGCCCCCGCCAGCCGTTCGGTCACGAAACCGGGCAGCCCGCCGGCGTCCAGCGCGACCTCCCACGCGTCCAGCCGTTCGGCATGGTCGGCGGGGGCGCGGGGCTGGATGGGGGAGGGCATGCGATATCGCTCCGGGGGCCGAGTCGGTGCCGGTTTTACCGCCTTGGACGCGATCCGCCAGCGCCGTCTGGCGCGCGACTCGGACGCCTGCCACCACGCGTCGCACCGGCCCTTCGTCCCGGCGCATCCGCCATTGTACACCAACCGGGTGGGATATAGTTTTTGGGCCGGGGAGTGTGATGCCAGCGTCGCTGTTCCTCAGCGCCGGTCGATCATGCTTCCTGGACGACAGGAGAGCGCGATGGGATCCTTTGCACCGCACGAAGCCGTTCGACCCACGATCCTGACCGTGCCGGGGCTGGGCGGCTCCGGCCCCTCGCATTGGCAAAGTCTGTGGGAGGCATCGCTACCCGGCGTGGCGCGCGCCGATCTGGGCATGTGGAACACGCCGCATCGCAACAGCTGGGTGACGAAGCTGGACGAGGCGATCCGGCTGGCGGGCGCGCCGGTCATCCTCGTCGCGCACAGCCTGGGGTGCCTGGCCGTCGCCTGGTGGGCGCAGCTCAGCCCGCAACCTTATGGCTGGCCGGTCGCGGGCGCGCTGTTGGTCGCGCCGGCCGATGTCGACCGCGCGAACGCGCCGGTGGAACTGACCGCTTTGGCCCCGAGCCCACGCACGCCTTTGCCCTTTCCCTCGCTCGTCGTCGCGAGCGCGGACGACCCCTGGATCACGCCCGACCGCGCGCACAGCCTGGCGGCGGACTGGGGGAGCCATTTCGTGGATATCGGCAATGCCGGGCACATCAATGCCGCCAGCAATATCGGGCTGTGGCCCGAGGGGCTGGAGTTGCTCGACCGCGTCGTCGCCGCGGCGGGGAACGGGGCGGGGCAGGCGCCCGGCGTCGGGGATGCGCGCGCGATCCTGGCGCGTCGACGCGAGCCTCCACCGTTTATCGGGGTGCAGGATGCGGGCCCATGGCGATCGGATACGGCGGTCGGGGCGACGATGGATTGGCGCAGTCCGCAGGGTTAGATGTGGGGACGTGGGCGCGTTCGCATCGTAGCAACGATCAGATCTGGCGGCGGTTATCGGTTTGACCGGCTTGCCTTATCCGTCACCCCGGGCTTGACCCGGGCCCCGCTTCTTCGGCACTCGAGAAGAAGCGGGGCCCCGGCTCAAGGCCGGGGTGGCGGGGTGGTGTTGAGGTCCGCCGACCGCACTATCCCACCACCGGATACAGAAACGCTTGCGAAGGCTGCACCCCCACGACCAGACCCGGCCGAAGCCCGTCCGCATCAGGCAAGTCGATCTCCACCCGCCGCGCCTGACCCGCAACCTCGCCCTCGACGCGGACGCCGCCGCCGCGTGGCCGGATGCTCGCGATCGTGATCGGGATCGCATCGGCGCCGTCGGACAGCGTCGCGTCGTGCGGCCGGAAGCAGAGGTCGGCCGGGCCGTCCGCGGGCACCGAGCCCGCCACCGACAACGTCCTGTCGCCGAGCGATATTCGGCCGTCCGCGATTTGGACGACGACGCAATTCGCCTCGCCCACGAAATCGAACACGAACGCGCTCGCCGGTCGGGCGTAGATTTCGGCCGGCGTCGCGATCTGTTCGATCCGCCCTTTCCGCATCACGACGACGCGGTCGGCGAGCTCCAGTGCCTCGTCCTGGTCGTGCGTCACGAAGACCGAGGTCAGCCCCATGCGTTCGTGCAGTTCGCGCAGCCAGCGCCGCAGATCCTTGCGGACCTTCGCATCCAGCGCGCCGAACGGCTCGTCGAGCAGCAGCAACCGCGGATCGACCGCCAGCGCGCGCGCGAGCGCCACCCGCTGACGCTGCCCGCCCGACAATTGCGAGGGATAGCGCGCGCCCAGATCGCCCAACTGCACCAGATCGAGCAGTTCCTGCACCCGGGCGGCGATCGCGGCGCGGTTCGGCCGGTCGCGACGGCGGCGGACGGTCAGACCGAAGGCGACATTGGCGGCGACCGTCATATGCTGGAACAGCGCATAATGCTGGAACACGAACCCGATCCGGCGATCCGCGACCGCCTTGCGGGTCACGTCCTCGCCATCGAAGCGGACGCTGCCGGTATCGGGGAAGGCCAGTCCCGCCATGATCCGCAGCAAGGTCGTCTTGCCCGAACCCGACGGCCCCAGCAGCGCGAGGAACTCACCCGGCCGGGCCTCCAGCGCGATATCGCTCAGCGCGTCGACGCCGCCGAACGCCTTGCCGACCGAGGCGAGGGTGATGCTCATAGATGCCCTTTCCCGCCGATGTCGTAGCGCCATTCCAGCACGCTCTTCACGACCAGCGTGACGAGCGCCAGCAGCGCCAGGAGCGAGGCGACCGCGAACGCCGCGGCGAAGCTGTATTCATTGTAGAGCACCTCGACCTGCAATGGCATCGTGTTGGTCTCGCCGCGGATATGGCCCGAGACGACCGACACCGCACCGAATTCGCCCATCGCCCGCGCGTTGCACAGCAATACGCCGTACAGCAGCCCCCAGCGGATGTTGGGCAGGGTGACCCGCCAGAACATCTGCCAGCCGCCCGCGCCCAGCGACAGCGCCGCCTCCTCCTCGCCGCGGCCCTGTTCGGCCATCAGCGGGATCAGCTCGCGCGCGACGAAGGGAAAGGTCACGAAGATCGTCGCCAGCAGAATGCCGGGCACCGCGAAGACGATGCGGACGTCGTGATCGATCAGCCAGCCGCCGAACCATCCCTGCGCGCCGAAGATCAGCACATAGACCAGCCCCGCGACGACGGGCGAGACGGAAAAGGGCAGGTCGATCAGGCTGATGACGAACGCCTTGCCGCGGAAATCGAACTTGGTCAGCGACCAGGCGGCGGCGAGGCCGAAGGCGACGTTCACGGGCACGCTGATCGCGGCGACGAGCAGCGTCAGCCAGATGGCGGACCGGGCGTCGGCGTCGGCGATCGCGGCGACATAGGCTTCGAACCCCTTCGCCAGTGCCTCGACGAACACCAGCACGAGCGGCAGCAGCAGGATGAGCGCGAGATAGGCGAGCGCGATCCCGATCAGGATCGGCCGCGCACGCGATCGGCGGTTGACCGTCATCGCCCGCTCCGCCGGCGCATCCACACCTGCAACCCGTTGATGACCAGCAGCATCGCGAAGGAGGCGGCGAGCATGATCGTCGCGATCGCGGTCGCGGCGGCATAATTATACTGCTCCAGCTCGCCGACGATCAACAATGGCGCGATCTCCGACACATAGGGCATGTTGCCGGCGATGAAGATCACCGAACCATATTCGCCGATGCCCCGTGCGAAGGCGAGGGCGAAGCCCGTCAGCAGCGCCGGCAGGATCGCCGGCAGGATGACGCGGCGGAAGATCTGGAACCCGCTGGCGCCCAGCGTGGCGGCGGCTTCCTCGACGTCGGTCGCCAGATCGGCCAGCACCGGCTCGACCGATCGTACGACGAAGGGCAGGCCGATGAACAGCAAGGCGACGACCACGCCGATCGGCTTGAACGCGATCTGGATGCCCAGCGGCGCCAGCAACCGGCCGATCCAGCCGTTCGGCGCATAGAGCGCGGTCAGTGCGATCCCCGCCACCGCGGTCGGCAGCGCGAAGGGCAGGTCGACGAGCGCGCTGACGATGCGCCGCGCCGGGAAGCGGTAGCGGACCAGCACCCAGGCGATCAGCAGCCCGAACCCGGTATTCACCCCCGCCGCCAGGAACGCGGCCCCGAAACTCAGCCGGTACGCCGCGATCGCGCGTTCGGAAAAGCCGACCGCGAGGAACGCCTCCCAACCCAGCCCGGCCGCCCGCACGAACAGCGCGGACAGCGGGATCAGGACGATCAGGCTCAGCCACACCATGCTGAACCCGAAGGTCAGCCCGAAGCCGGGCAGGAGGGTACGCCGCCGCCACGTCGGGATGCGCCAGCGCTTCGGGGGGGACGTGGCGGGCATCGGTTCCTTTGTCGTGCGATGGGATGGGGCTCAATCTTTCGTTACCCCGGACTAACCCGGCGATCACGCCGGTCAATCATCACCTTGCCGTTCTCCCGCGAAAGCGGGAGCCCAGGGTTACGAGCGATACGGCTTGTGGCCCCTGGGCCCCCGCTTGCGCGGGGGAACCAGCAGATGCAGGTAGGGACATCAACGCCACACAAGGTTGAATTGACGAACCGTAACGATGCCGTCAGCCCCTAATGCTTCAACCCGGCGTAGATCTTGTCGAACACGCCGTCATCCGCGAAATAATGTTCCTGCGCCGCCTTCCATCCGCCGAAGTCCTTGATCGTGACCAGGTTCAGCTTCGGAAAGACGCTCGCATATTTCGCCGCGACGGTGGCATCGCGCGGACGGTAATAATTCTTCGCGATCAGTTCCTGGCCCTGCGGCGTGTACAGGAAATTCAGATACGCATTGGCGACCTCGGTCGTGCCGTGCTTCGTCGCATTGCCGGCGACCAGCGCCACCGACGGCTCGGCCAGGATCGAGATCGACGGTACGACGATGTCGAACTTGCCCGGGCTTTCCTTCTGCGCGAGGAACGCCTCGTTCTCCCAGGCCAGCAGGACGTCGCCGATGCCGCGCTCGGCGAAGGTCGTGGTCGATCCACGCGCGCCGGAATCGAGAACCGGCACGTTGGCGTAGAGCTTGGTCACATAGGCCTGCGCCGCCGTGTCCGACCCTCCGCCGGCCTTGCGGCCATAGGCCCAGGCGGCGAGGAAGTTCCAGCGCGCGCCGCCGCCCGTCTTGGGATTGGCGGTGATGACCTGGACCCCGGGCTTCACGAGATCGCCCCAGTCGTGCACGCCCTTCGGATTGCCCTTGCGCACCAGCAGCACGATCGTGGAGGTATAGGGTGCGCTGTTGTCGGGTAGCGCGGTCTGCCAGTTCTTGGGAATCAGGTTCGTCTTGTTCGCGATCGCATCGACGTCGTACGACAAGGCCAGCGTGACGACATCCGCCGCCAGCCCGTCGATCACCGCGCGCGATTGCTTGCCCGATCCGCCATGGCTGAGCTTGATCGTGACGTCCTGTCCGTGGTCCGCCTTCCATTTGGCGGCGAAGGCGGCATCGACGTCCTTGTACAGTTCGCGCGTCGGATCGTAGCTGACGTTGAGCAGTTCGACCG
>CAXTVB010000169.1:0-6270 GCA_964247555.1 uncultured Sphingomonas sp.
GCCTTCGGCCTGTATTTCGCAGGCGTGTTCTTCCCGGTCGGCAGCCCGACGCAGCAGCTGCTCGATACCGCCGCGGTCTTCGCGGTGGGGTTCGTCATGCGGCCGATCGGCGCGTGGGCGATGGGGATCTATGCGGACCGGCACGGGCGCAAGGCGGCGCTGACCGTGTCCGTCACGCTGATGTGCGCGGGCGCCTTCATGATCGCGGTCGCGCCCGGCTATGCGACGATCGGCTGGGGATCGCCCGCCTTGCTGATCCTTGCGCGGCTGCTGCAGGGGCTGAGCGTCGGCGGCGAATATGGCGCGAGCGCGGTCTATCTCAGCGAGATGGCGGGACGCTCCGCCCGCGGTTTCTATTCCAGCCTGCAATATGTGACGCTGATCGCGGGACAGCTCGTCGCCCTGTGCGTGCTGCTCGTGCTGCAAGCGACGTTGAGCCCGGCGCAGCTCGATGCGTGGGGCTGGCGCATTCCGTTCGCGATCGGGGGCCTGCTCGCGATCGTGGTGTACCGCATCCGGCGCGGGCTGCTGGAGACCGAATCCTACCGCAACGCCGCGGCGGACGGCGGCGCGCGGTCGAGCGGGCTGGCGCTGTTCCGCGATCATCCGCGCCAGGCGTTCACCGTGCTGTTCCTGACCGCCGGCGGGACGCTCGCCTTCTACGCCTACACCACGTACATGCAGAAGTTCCTCGTGAACTCCGCCGGCTTCCCGCGATCGACCGCGACATGGATCATGACCGCGGCGTTGACGCTGTACATGCTGCTGCAACCCGCCTTCGGCGCGCTGTCGGACCGGATCGGGCGCAAGCCGCTGATGGTCGGGTTCGGGATCGCGGGGACGGTGGCGACGGTGCCCATCTTCCTCGCGTTGGAGAATGTCCGCTCGCCGTACGAAGCGTTCGCGCTGGTCGTCGCGGCTCTGGTCATCGTCAGCGGCTATACCGCGATCAACGCGGTGGTAAAGGCGGAGCTGTTCCCCGCCTATATCCGCACGCTCGGGGTCGCATTGCCCTATGCGCTGGCCAATGCGCTGTTCGGCGGCACCGCGGAATATGTCGCATTGGGGCTGAAGAAGGCGGGGCTGGAGCGCGGCTTCTATTGGTACGTCGCCGCGATGATCGCGGTGTCGCTGGTGACGTATCTGCGGATGCCCGATACGCGCGATACGAGCCGGATCTTGGAGGACTGACGGGCGTCAGGCCAACCGCTCGGCCACCAGCCCGCCATAGGGCGCCAGCCGCCAGCCTTCGCCCCCATCGACCCGCTCGACGATCCGCCAGCGATCCGCGTCGTTGGGTGCCCAGTCGACGGGCGCTGCCCCCAGGTTGAACACGCACAACAGGTTCTGCCCCTCCGCCCGCCGCTCGAATGCCAGGACCTGCACGCCTGCTTCGACGATCGACAGCGTCCCGACCGTCAGCGCCGCGGACGCCCGCCGGAACGCCAGCAGCCGACGCGTCAGGTGCAGCAGCGATCCGGCGACGCCCTCCTGCACGTCCACCGCCAGCGCGGGATGGTCGGCACCGACCGGCAACCACGGCTTGACCGTGGAGAAGCCGGCATGCGCGGCGTCGCCACGCCACGGCATCGGCGTGCGCGCGCCGTCGCGCGACAAAGTGCGCGGCCAATTGGCGATCGCTTCGGGATCCTGCAGGTCGGCGAAGGGGATGTCGACCTGGGTCAGGCCCAGCTCCTCGCCATAATATAGGAAGATATTCCCGCGCAGGCACGCGAGCAGCAGCATCTTCACGCGCGCGAAGGCGGCGCGGTGGGCGGGGTCGATCCAGCGCGACACCGCGCGCGGCGCATCGTGGTTCTCGAACGCCCAGCTCGGCCAGCCTTCGCCCGGCGTCGCCGGCCACCGGTCGACGGCTTCGGCGACCAGGGCGGGGGTCAGCGCGGGCGCGTAGAGGAAGTCGAAGCCATAGGCGCTGTTCAGCCGGGCCTCGCCGCGGGTGAACAGCTTCATCTCGCGGTCGCTTTCCGCCCCGCCGACCTCCGCCACCGTGAAGCGGTCGCCGTCATAGCCGTCGAGCAACATCCGGATGCGTTCGAGGAAGCCGGGAATGTCGGCATGGCTCTGATTATATTTGTGAAGCTGGTAATCGAACGGGCGGGTGCGCGGGGTGCCGTCGTCGGGGGCGGGCGGATTGTCGGGCAATGCGGGGTGGTGCATCGCGAAGTTGATCGCATCGAGCCGGAACCCGTCGACCCCGCGATCGAGCCAGAAGCGCGCGGTCGCGATCAGCGCGTCCTGGACGGCCGGGTTGTGCCCGTTCAGCTGCGGCTGGCCGGCCAGGAAATTGTGGAGATAATATTGCCCGCGCCGCGCGTCCCAGGTCCAGGCGGGGCCGCCGAACACCGATTGCCAGTTGTTGGGTGGGCTGCCCTCCGGCTTCGCATCGGCCCAGACATACCAGTCGGCATGAGGGTTGGTGCGATCGGCACGGCTGGCGGCGAACCACGGATGGTCGTCCGAGGTGTGGCTGTAGACCTGATCGATCACGACCCTCAGCCCCAGCGCATGCGCGCGCGCGACCAGCGCATCGAAATCCGCGAGCGTCCCGAAGATCGGATCGACGTCGCGGTAATCCGACACGTCATAGCCGAAATCCTTCATCGGCGACGTGAAGAAGGGCGACAGCCAGATCGCATCGACGCCGAGCGCCGCGACATAATCCAGATGCGCGGTGATCCCGGGCAGATCGCCGATCCCGTCGCCGTTCGAATCGGCGAAGCTGCGCGGATAGATCTGGTAGATCACCGCACCGAGCCACCAGGGGCGTCGCATCGCCGTGACGGACATCTACGGCGTCGCCGCCGGCCGGGGGGCCGAGCCGTCGCGGTCGACCAGCACCACGCCGTCCTCCACCGCCACCACGCGCAGCCGTTCGCCGATCGCCGCATCAGGCCCGCGCGCCGGCCAGCCGCCATCGCCGACCTTCACCCGGCCTGCGCCGTCGACGATCGCGGCTTCCACGGTCACCATCGTCCCGACCAACCGCGCCGCGCGGTCGTTCAGCATGATGTCGCTGCTGTCGACCGGATAGTCGCGGTACCAGCGCCGCCCGACCAGCACCGCGGCCCCGCTCCACGCCGCGAACGACACCAGCTGGATGGCGATCGGCAAGGCGGGCAGGGCGAGCAGCGCGACGCCGGTGATCGCGGCCGCGATCGCGAGGAATACCAGGAACAGTCCCGGCGCGGCGAGTTCGGCGATGCCGAGCGCGACCGCGGCGATCAGCCACGCGCCGCCGGGGCCGCCGATCTGGTCCAGGGTCATGGGCGCGGCGTTTCCTCCGTCACCCCGGCCTTGTGCCGGGGTCCATGGTGCCGCGAAACCAGAAGCGGGAGCATGCGCGGCACGATGGATGCCGGGACAAGCCCGGCATGACGGCGGGAAGAGTGGAAACCGGATACCATCTCAGGCGCTAAGCCCCCGGCAGCTCGAACGGCCCCGGCTTGGGCGCCGCCACCGGCGCCGCCGGCTTGACCGGCCCGCCCGCCTTCGTCGGCACCACCGACAAGGCATCGCGCGCCAGTTCGCCGATCCCGCCCAGCGTCCCCATCAGCTGCGTCGCCTCGACCGGGAACAGGATGGTCTTGGCGTTGGGCGAGGTCGCGAACTTGCCGATCGCCTCGACATATTTCTGCGCGATGAAATAGTTGATCGCCTGCGTGCTGCCGCCCTCGATCGCTTCCGACACCGCACGCGTCGCCGACGCCTCGGCCTGCGCCGCACGCTCGCGCGCCTCGGCGTCGCGGAACGCCGATTCCTTGCGACCCTCGGCTTCTAGGATGCGCGCCTGCTTCTGCCCCTCGGCGCGCAGGATCTCGGATGCGCGCGTGCCCTCGGCGTCGAGGATGTTCGCGCGCTTCTCGCGCTCCGCCTTCATCTGCCGGCCCATCGCATTGACGATGTCGGCGGGCGGGCGGATGTCCTTGATCTCGACGCGGGTGATCTTGACGCCCCACGGGACGGTCGCGTGATCGACGACGGTCAGCAACCGCGCATTGATCTCGTCGCGCTTCGACAGCGTCTCGTCCAGGTCCATCGACCCCATGACGGTGCGCAGGTTCGTCGTCGTGAGCTGGAGCAGCGCTAGGTAGAGGTCCGACACCTCATACGCCGCCTTCGCCGAGTCCAGCACTTGGAAGAACACGACCCCGTCGGTCGAGATCATCGCATTGTCCTTGGTGATGATCTCCTGCCCCGGGATGTCGATCACCTGCTCCATCATGTTCACCTTGCGGCCCACACGGTAGAAGAACGCCGGGTAGAAATTGAACCCCGGCCGCGCGACCGTGGTGAAGCGGCCGAAATGTTCGATCGTATATTGATAGCCCTGGCGGACGATCTTGATCGAATTCATCAGGTAGAACAGCACGAGCACCAGCAGCAGTGCGGCAGCGATCAGGCCCATCGGTGAGTCCCTTGGTTGGTCGGGTGCACCATAGCATGCGGACGAACGAGCAACAGAACGGATCGGTGATAGCGAACAGCGCCGTCACCCCGGCCTTGTGCCGGGGTCCATCGTGCCGCGAACCAGAGACGTGAGAATGTGCGGCACGATGGATGCCGGGACAAGCCCGGCATGACGACGGGAAGGGCCGCTCCTCTTCTCGTCATGCCGGGCTCGTCCCGGCATCCAGAGACGGAGGCGGTATCGCGCGCAACTCTGGATTCCGGGACAAGCCCGGGATGACGAAGGCAGGAGATCCTGCCCCTAGCGCCCACCTCCCGCTTTGGTTACATGGCCCGCCACTTCCCCCCCTCGTCACCCAGCGCGCAGGAACCGGCACCCCATGGACATCCGCCTCGGCCTCACCTTCGACGACGTGCTGCTGGTGCCGGGCGAGTCGACCGTTCTGCCAAGCCAGGCGGATACGCGCACGATGCTGACGCGCGGGATCGGGCTCAATATCCCCGTCATCTCGTCGGCGATGGACACCGTGACCGAGGCGGACATGGCGATCGTCATGGCGCAGCTCGGCGGGATCGGCGTCCTCCATCGCAACATGGAGGTGCTGGAGCAGTGCGACGCGGTGCGCGCGGTGAAGCGGTTCGAAAGCGGCATGGTCGTCAATCCGATCACGATCCTGCCGAACGCCACTTTGGCCGATGCGCAGGGGCTGATGGCGCGGCACCGGATCAGCGGTATCCCCGTGGTCGAGGCGGGTGGGCGGCTGGTCGGCATCCTGACCAACCGCGACGTGCGCTTCGCCGAAAATCCGCGCCAGCCGGTCAGCGAGCTGATGACGCATGACAGCCTGATCACCGTTGCCGTCGGCGTCGGGCAGGAGGAGGCGCGCCGGCTGCTCCACCAGCACCGGATCGAGAAGCTGCTGGTCGTCGACGAGGCCTATCGCTGCGTCGGGCTGGTGACGGTCAAGGATATCGAGAAGGCGGTGACCTATCCGAACGCGACGAAGGACGGCGCGGGCCGTCTGCGCGTCGCCGCCGCCACCACGGTCGGCGACAAGGGGTTCGAACGATCGCAGTCGCTGATCGATGCCGAATGCGACCTGATCGTCATCGACACCGCGCACGGCCACAATATCGACGTCGCGCGCGCGGTCGATCGGATCAAGCGGCTGTCCAATTCCGTCCAGGTCATGGCGGGCAATGTCGCCACCGCAGAGGCGACCAAGGCGCTGATCGGCGCGGGTGCGGATGCGGTGAAGGTCGGGATCGGCCCCGGCTCCATCTGCACCACGCGCGTCGTCGCCGGTGTCGGTGTGCCGCAGCTGACCGCAGTGCTGGACGCCGCGGAGGAAGCGCAGAAATCGGGCGTCCCGGTGATCGCGGACGGCGGCCTGCGCACCTCGGGCGATCTCGCCAAGGCGCTGGCGGCGGGCGCGTCCTCCTGCATGATCGGATCGCTTCTCGCAGGCACCGAGGAAGCGCCTGGCGAGACGTTCCTGTACCAGGGCCGCAGCTACAAATCCTATCGCGGGATGGGCTCCGTCGGCGCGATGGGCCGTGGCTCCGCGGATCGTTATTTCCAGGGCGACATCAAGGACCAGATGAAGCTGGTGCCCGAGGGGATCGAGGGCCAGGTGGCGTTCAAGGGCCCGGCGCGCGACGTGATCCACCAGCTGGTCGGCGGCGTCCGCGCGGCGATGGGCTATACCGGCGCGGCGACCATCCCGGACCTCCAGAAGCGCGCGCGGTTCGTGCAGATCACCGGGGCGGGGTTGACCGAAAGCCATGTCCACGACGTGACGATCACGCGCGAGGCGCCGAACTATCCGACGCGGTGAGGGG
>CAXTVB010000170.1:0-6217 GCA_964247555.1 uncultured Sphingomonas sp.
CGATCCAGCTGAGCTATGCGATCGGCATCGCCGAGCCGCTGTCGGTCTATGTCGATACGCACGGCACCGGCACGGTCGACGAGGCGGTGCTGGAGGCGGTACTTCCTAAGCTGGTCCGCCTGACCCCCAAGGGCATCCGCGAGCATCTGAGACTGAACGCGCCGATCTACCAGAAGACCGCGGCATACGGCCCTCTCGGTCGCGAGCCGTAGGGCGATCTGTTCACCTGGGAAAAGACCGACCTGGTCGACGCGCTGAAGGCCGCGGTCGCCGGCTGACCTCGACGGATCCGCCGGTGTCTTCGGCCGGCAAATCCGTTCCGACCGGCACGATCTTCGTTGTTTTCCTGCGAACGCAGGAGCCCAGGATCACGAACGACATCCTTTGCGGCCCCTGGACCCCGCTCTCGCCGGGGGAACCGGAAGTGACGATAAGTCGGCCGAAATGGGAATTTTGCGCGACGCGAATGCTGCTCTAAGGGCGGCGGCGATGAACGATCCTTCCACCATCCGCCGCCTCTACGGCCGCCGCCAGGGGCACAAGCTGCGCGTGGGCCAAGCCGCGCTGGTCGAGGATGCCCTCGCCCGGTTCAGCGTTCCCGCGGAGGGCGCGCTGTCGGCCGGGACGCTGTTCGGTGCATCCCGCCCGCTCCAGCTGGAAATCGGGTTCGGCGCGGGCGAGCATCTGGCGGGGCAGGCGGCGGCGGCGCCCGATACCGGGTTCATCGGCTGCGAGCCGTTCCTGAACGGCGTCGTCGGCGCGCTGACGCATATCCGCGACGGTGACTTGACCAACGTCCGGCTGCACATGGGCGATGCGCTCGACGTCCTCGAACGGCTGCCCGATGCCAGCCTGGAGCGCGTGTATCTTCTCCACCCCGATCCCTGGCGAAAGGCACGGCATGCGAAGCGGCGGATGGTCAATCACGGCCCGCTTGACGCGATCGCCGCGAAGCTGCGACCGGGCGGCGAGTTCCGCCTCGGCACCGACGACCCGACCTATTGCCGCTGGGCGATGATGGTGCTGGGCCAACGCAGCGATTTCCGCTGGCTGGCGAAGGTCCCGCGCGATTTCCTGGACCGCCCCGCCGACTGGCCCGAGACGCGTTACGAACGCAAGGCGCGGCGACAGGGGCGCGAGGTCTGGTATTTTCGCTATATCCGCGACTGACGCGTAGCATGTTGTACCTTGCCGCCTCCGCGCCGGTCGGTCAGACAGGCGTATGCCGACCTTCCCCGCCGTTTCCACGATCGCGCAGACGATCCAGCTGTCGCTGTCGCCGGTGTTCATGCTCGCGGGAATCGGGGCGCTGCTGAACGTGCTGGCCGGGCGGCTCTCGCGCGTGGTCGATCGCGGACGTGTCCTGGAGGCGCTGCACCCCGCCTCGACCGGGCCGGAGCATGACCGTCACGTCTGGGAACTGCGCCTGCTCGATCGCCGGATCTCGATCATCAACGCCGCGCTGTTCCTGGGCGTATCGAGCGCGGTCATGACCTGTGCGGTCGTCGCCCTGCTGTTCATCGCCGAACTAGCGAAGCTGCACTTCGGCACGATCGTCGCGGTCTCGTTCATTCTCGCGATGGCGTTGCTGATCGCCGCGCTGGTCGGCTTCATGGTCGAAGTCCGCGTTTCGTTGACGGCGATCCGGATCCGCTCGGACCTGCTCGGTTAGCGAACGCCCTCCAGGCCCGGGCCGACCGCGGCGACGGGCAAGTAGCGCGGCGCGACTCTGGCTTGGCTGCGCTGTTCGAAGGCATAGCCCGCCCCCAATATCGTCCCCTCGCCGAACTTCGTCGCGATGAACGACAGCCCGACCGGCAGTCCGCCGACCAGCCCCATCGGCACCGTCAGATTGGGATAGCCGGCGATCGCGGGCAGTTCGCTGGAACTCGGGCCGTTATACTGGTCGCCGTAGACGGGATCGGACAACCACGCTGCGCCGTAGCTCGGCGCGACGAGGATGGTCGCATTCGCCGTCTTCAGCATCGCGTCGATTCCCTCCGTCCCCGCCAGCCGCAGCGATTTGGCGCGCGCGGCCTTGTAGGCGGGATCGTCGAGACCCTTGGTCGTCGCCGCCTTATCGAAGGTCTCCTGCCCGAAAAACGCCATCTCGCTCGCCGCGTTGGCGCGATCGAACGCGATCACGTCGTCCAGCGTCCGGGTCTTCACCGAATCGGGCGTGGTCGCGAGATACGTGTCCAGATCCGCCTTCAACTCGGTCGTCAGCACCGCGAATTCGGCTTCGCCCAGCCCTTCCAGCTTGGGCCGCTCCACCGGCACCAGGACCGCCCCCGCCGCACGCAGCACGTCCAGCGCATGGTCGTAGGCGAGCGCGAGATCGGGGGTCATCGTGTCCGGCTTCAGCACCGCGACCCGTATCCCCGACAGCGCACCGGTCGACAGGCCGGCGGCGTAATCCATGGCATGCGCGCCCGCCCCGGCGGTCGCCGGATCGAGCGCGTCGGCGCCGACCATCGCGGTGAACAGTTCGGCCACGTCGCGCACGCTGCGTCCCATCGGCCCGGGGGTGTCCTGGCTGTGGCTGATCGGGACGACCCGGCCGCGACTGACGAGCCCGATCGACGGCTTCAACCCGACGAGGCCGTTCAGCGAGGACGGACAGACCACCGACCCGTCGGTCTCCGTCCCCACCGCCGCCGCGGCGAAGCTCGCCGCCGCCGCCGCGCCCGACCCGCTCGACGACCCGCACGCGGTGCGGTCGAGCGCATAGGGATTGCGGACCAGCCCGCCGATCGCGCTCCATCCGCTCATCGACCGGCTGGAGCGGATATTCGCCCATTCGCTGAGGTTCGTCTTGCCCAGGATCACCGCGCCCGCCGCGCGCAGCCGGGCGACGACGCCGGCGTCCCGCCTGGTGATATTGTCCTTCAGCGCCAGGCTGCCCGCGGTCGTCGCGATCGGATCGAGCGTCTCGATATTGTCCTTGATGAGGATCGGCACGCCGTGCAGCGGGCCGCGGACATGGCCGGCTTTGCGTTCGGCATCCAGCGCCTTCGCCTCGGCCAGCGCATCGGGGTTGAGCGCGATGACGGCGCGCAGGCTCGGCCCCTTGCGGTCCATTGCGGCGATCCGCGCCAGATAGGCGCGCACGAGGTCGGCGCTGCTCGCCTGACCGCCTGCCATCATCCGCTGAAGATCGTCGATCGAGCGCTCCTCGACCGGCACGGTGCGCGCGGCGACTGCGGCGGGCATCAGCGTAGAGACTATGATCGCGGCCAAAATCTTGCGCATCTCGTTCCCCTGTCGTGATTTTCGGCGATGCTAGCATGCTGGGTGCGCCCGGGAACCCCCCGCCGACCTCGATCGCTGGAGCCGGACAGTAGCGAAGGTTTACGAACGATGCGATTTGCCGGCCACCATATCCTCGTCACCGGCGGCACGTCGGGCATCGGGCTCGCGACCGCGCGCCGATTGGCGGCGGAAGGCGCTGCGTTGCTGCTGACGGGGCATAGCGAAGACCATATCGCCGAGGCGCATGCGGCTTTGCCCGACGCGGTCGTCATCGACAACGACGCGGGCGATCCGTCAGCCGAGACCGCGCTGGCCGAGGCGGTTCGCGCGTTTGCGCCGGACGGGCTGGACGGGGCGTTCCTGAACGCCGGTTTCGGATCGTTCGCGACGCTGGAGGACATAGATGCCGACATCATCGACCGACATTTCGCGCTGAACGTGCGTGCGCCACTGTTGCAGGCGAAGGCGCTTTCCCCCTGCCTGAAGGATGGCGGCGCCTTGCTGCTGATCGGTTCGGGGCTGGTCGGCAGTCCGCGCGCGGACGCGCTGGTCTATGCCGCGACCAAGGCTGCGGTGCGCCAGGCGGCGCGCAGCCTGGCGACGACCTTCGCCCCGCGCCGCATCCGCGTGAACGTCGTGACGCCGGGCGCGACCGAAAGCCGGTTCCACGAACGCGGCGGGATGGGCGCGGCAGCGATCGCAGCCTATCGCGAACAGGTCGCGCAGGCGGTGCCGCTGGGGCGGATCGGCCAGCCGGACGATGTCGCGGCGGTCGCGTGCTTCCTGTTGTCGTCCGACGCCGGCTATGTCACGGGCGCCGAATATCGGGTCGATGGCGGGATGACGATGGCGTGACCATCCGGGCGAACATAAGCGAGCGACCGTGATGGCGGTCGTGAAGATCGCCGTCGCGACGGTCCTGGTTCTGATCGTCGTACTGGCGCTGGCGATCACCATCGTCCCGCGTTTCCTCGACCGCGTCTATTACCGCGGACCCGCCAGCGACCATTTCGACGGTGAGCGGTTCTTCAACCCCAGCGGCGATGCGGAAACCTTCGCGCCGCCATCGGGGGGAAGCCGGATCGGTTTCCTGTGGCGGTATCTGACGAAGCGCGACGGTCGGCCGCCCTGGCCCGATCATGTCGCGATCGTCCCCGTGGCGCCGCCGCCGCGGGTGGAGGGGGACCGGATGGTCGTGACCTGGGTCGGCCATGCCACCGTGCTGGTGCAGACGCAGGGGCTGAACATCCTGACCGACCCGGTCTGGTCGGATCGGGCGGGGCCGTTCAACCGCTTGGGGCCGACCCGCACGACCGAACCGGGGATCGCGTTCGATGCCCTGCCACGGATCGATATCGTGCTCGTCAGCCACAATCACTACGACCATCTCGATCTCGCCACGCTTCGACGGCTGTGGAACCGCGACCGGCCGCGGATCATGACCAGCCTGGGCAATGACAGCATCATCGCACAGGCGGGCGCGACCGCGACGGCGATCGACTGGGGCCAGTCGGTCGCGGTGAAGCCCGGCGTTTCCATCGTCGCGACCCGCGCGCAGCACTGGACGAGCCGGTGGTTCACCGATCGCAACCGGGCGCTCTGGTCCGGCTTCGTCGTCACCCTGCCACGTGGCGGCAACCTGTTCTTCGCAGGGGATACCGGGTTCGGCGATGGCGGCTGGGCGACCGAGGCCGCACGGCGCGGGCCGATCCGGCTGGCGCTGCTGCCGATCGGCGCGTTCCGCTTCGTGCCCGGGCAGATGGCGATCGGCGCGCATATGGGGCCGGTCGATGCGGTCGATGCCTATCGCCTGACCGGGGCGGCGCGCGCGATCCCGATCCATTGGGGCACGTTCCGTCTGTCCTACGAAGCCTATGACACGCCGCCCCGGCTATTGGCGGCGGCAATGGCCTGTACCGGGCAGACGGGGTTCGATCCCGTCGCCATCGGGCAACCGGTCGATATCGCGCCCTATGCCGCACCGGCACCGGTGGCGGCGATACCACGGGCGCGGCTGCTGCAATGCCTCGACACACCCGCGGTGCGCGCGCTGGAGTGATCGCGGTCAGTCGAAGGGCAGCGCCAATGCGTCGGGGTCGTGGCCCGCGATCACCCGCCGGGCCGCCCGCCGGGCGAAGGCCAACGTCGCACGGCGGCGGACATGCGCGGCGAGGGGGACCGTCGCGGCATCGCGGACGATCGCGGCGCCATAGCGATCCGCGACGATGATCCCGCACCGGTCGGGGAGGAAGCCCGCGCCGTCCAGCGGCGTCAGATCGAACCCCGCCGGCACTGCCCAGTAATAGCGGTCGCAACAGCCGAGATAGTCCGGCCATTTGCCGTCGCCGAGCAAGTCGGCGCGCGACACCTTCACCTCGACGATGACGATCTGCCCACGCGGATCGATCGCCATAAGGTCGGCGCGCCGGCCACCGTCCAGCGGCACTTCGGCGATCGCAAGCAGGTCGTGCGTCACCAGCAGCCGGGTGACGCCGCGCGCGACGTCCGCCGCGCACAGCGGCGATCCGGGATGCGTGATACAGGCATCGTCGGATCGATCGGGCGGGGTGTCGAGCATATCCGCCTGACTAGAACATCAGGCGAACATCTCCAAGCGCTCAGCGATAGAAGATATGGTTGCCGATCGCCGCGACCTTCGTCAGGCCCCAGCCGGGCGTCACCTGCCGGGCGTGGAAGAACAGCGCATCCGATGCCGGGTTGTGCCAGGCGGCGCGTAGCGCGACCTTGGCGACCGCGATCGCGGTGCGGTAGCCCGCACGGTTCGCGTCGATGGTGGGGATCGATCCGCCGCGGACGAACGAGAACTGCCCGCGCTGCTTCACCACGCTGCAGACGTCGCCGGGGAAGCGGCCCGACTTGGTACGGTTGATGATGACGTCGGCGACCGCGAGCTGACCGGACAGCGGCTCGCCCTTGGCTTCGAAATAGATCGCACCGGCGAGAC
>CAXTVB010000171.1:0-6184 GCA_964247555.1 uncultured Sphingomonas sp.
GACCACGACCGCGTCGCTCGCGCCTGCCGTCGCCGGCGAACGTATCCCGCCGCTGTTTGGCCCGGCGCAGGCGGTGGAAGCGGGCTTGCCACTCAAGGCCGATTGGTGGACGGATTTCGGCAGCGCGAAGCTCGACGCGCTCGTCGCGCTGGCGCTCGCGAAGAACGAGGACCTGACGCTCGCCGACGCCAATCTTCGCCAGGCGCGCGAGGCGGCCGGCGCGATCGCGGGCGCGGCGTCGCCCCAGGCGGACGCCACCTACACGGTCGAACATGCGCGCGTGTCGAACGCGTTGGCGACTCCGCTCGTCGATCCGAACGAAACGCTCTACACGCTGCACACCGCTCAAGTTTCGGTCACCTATCCGCTCGACCTGTTCGGACTCCAGCGCAACCGGACGCGGTCGACACATGCTGCAGCAGAGGTTGCGCAGCAAAGGCTGCGCGCGGCACGCAAGACCGTCGTCGCGAACCTCGTCACCGCGGTCGTGCAATATGCCGCTCTGGGCGGGCAGATCGACGCGACCGCTGCGAGCGTATCGAGCAACCGCGACATCCTGGCGATGCTGCTGAAGCGGCAGGCGCTGGGGGATATCGGCAATGCCGACGTCTCCGCACAACAGGCGGCCTTGGCGACCGCGGAGGGCAGCCTGCCGCCGCTGGTCCGACAGCGCGAGCATCAGCGGAGCGTCATCGCCGCCCTGCTGGGGATCGCGCCCGGCAGCGCGTTGCCGCCGCTGCCTACGTTCGCGGAGCTGTCGCTGCCATCGACGCTGCCCGTCGCGCTGCCCGCCGCGATCGTCGCCAACCGGCCCGACATCCGCGCCGCGGAGGCGCAGATGCGCGGCGCCGGCGCCGACCTCGGCGCGGCGATCGCCGCCCGGCTGCCCAATCTGGTGCTGAGCGCACAAGGCGGCGGTTCGGCACCGAACTTCGCCGACATGTTCGCGAACGGCAATCCGTTCTGGGCGCTGATCGGCGGGATGACGCAGCCGATCTTCCATGGCGGGGCGCTCCGCCACCAGCAGCGTGCCGCCGCCGCCGCGCTGGACGGCGCGAAGGCGCAATATCGATCCGCGGTACTGCAGGCGTTCGCCGACGTGTCCGATGTGTTGACGGGACTACGAACCGATGCCGACCTGCTCGACGCGGCGACCCGCGCCAGCAAGGCGGCCGGGCGCAGCCTGACCTATGGCAGGCGGCAACTGGCCCTGGGCGGGATCGGAACGCTGACGTTGTTGAACGCAAGCACAGTCGATGCGCAGGCGCAGACCAGCCTGATCCAGGCACAGGCCGCGCGGCTTGCCGATACGGTGTCGCTGTATCAGGCGGTGGGGGGCGGAATCGACGCGGTGCCGGTCGCTCGCCGCGCCCCTTGAGGCGTCAACGAATGTGGCTGTGGTTCCCGGTCCACGACCCGATCGGATGACCGGGATGCGAAACGCGGACGCTGCCCGCGTGCCGGCCGGCATGCGCCGAACTGAGTGCGAAGATCGTGAAGGTCGCCGATGCCGCCATTGCATACAGAAGTTTCATGATCGCCCCCGCTGATCGCCTATGTGCGTTGCTTGCATACAGGACGTCGCGGCCCGGCGCGAGCCGCAATGCGCAGGCGTTAAAAAAGCGTTCCGCGGCGGAAATATGATCGGCACCGGCGGCGCGTTGACAAAGCGGGTCGGCGAGGGTCCTTGGCAAGGCTATGACCAGCATACGCAAATCGCACTTATGACGATTCTCGTCACCGGCGCCGCCGGGTTCATCGGCATGCACGTTGCCGACCGGCTGCTGGCGCGCGGCGAGCGGGTGTTCGGGATCGACAATCTCAACGACTATTACGATCCCGCGCTGAAACGGGCGCGGCTGGCGCGATTGGCCGAGCGCCACGGCGATGCCTTCACGTTCGCCGCGGTGGACTTCGCGGACATGGTGGCGCTGCGCTCTGCACTGGCGCCGGTATCGTTCGACCGCATCGTCCATCTCGGTGCGCAAGCGGGGGTCCGCTATTCGATCGAGAACCCCGCCGCCTATGCGCAATCGAACCTGGTCGGCCACCTGAACATGCTGGAGATCGCGCGCCATGCCCGCGTCGCGCAGCTGGTCTACGCCTCGTCGTCCTCGGTCTATGGCGGCAACACCAGCCTGCCGTTCCGCGTCGAGGACCGCGTCGAGCATCCGCTGTCGCTCTACGCCGCGACCAAGCGCGCGGACGAACTGATCAGCGAAAGCTATGCGCATCTCTACCGTATCCCGATGACGGGCCTGCGCTTCTTCACCGTCTACGGCCCCTGGGGCCGCCCGGACATGGCGATGTGGATCTTCACCCGGGCGATCCTGGCAGGCGAGCCGATCCCGGTGTTCAACCATGGCCGGATGGAACGCGATTTCACCTATATCGACGATATCGTCTCGGGCGTCGTCGCCTGTCTCGACACACCGCCCGTAGACGACGGCACGGAGCAGCCCGGCGGCAGCCGTGCGCCGCACCGGCTGTTCAACATCGGCAACAACCGGTCCGAACCGCTCGGCTCCGTCATCGACCTGCTGGAGGCGGCGATCGGGAAGAAGGCGATCCGCAACGACCTGCCGATGCAGCCCGGCGACGTCGAGCGGACCTTCGCCGACATCGACCCGATCCGCGACGCGCTAGGCTTCGCGCCGACGACCGCGATCGACGTGGGCGTTCCCCGGTTCGTCCGATGGTACCGCGACTATCACCGCATTTGAGGAAAAGCAGATGAGCGACGACTACACGCCTCCCAAAGTCTGGACATGGAACAAGGACAATGGTGGCCGCTTCGCCAACATCAACCGCCCGGTCGCAGGCGCTACGCACGACAAGGACCTGCCCGTCGGCAAGCATCCGCTGCAGCTCTATTCGCTCGCCACGCCCAACGGCGTGAAGGTGACCGTGATGCTGGAGGAACTGCTGGCCGCGGGGCATACGGGTGCCGAATATGACGCATGGCTGATCCGCATCAACGAGGGCGACCAGTTCGGCAGCGGCTTCGTCGCCGCCAACCCCAATTCGAAGATTCCGGCTCTGGTCGATCACAGCGGCACGTCGCCGATCCGCGTGTTCGAATCGGGATCGATCCTTCTGTACCTCGCGGAGAAATTCGGCGCGTTCCTGCCGACCGAACAGCCCGCGCGCGCGGAATGCCTCTCCTGGCTGTTCTGGCAGATGGGTGCCGGTCCGCTGCTGGGCGGGGGGTTCGGCCATTTCTACGCCTATGCGCCGGTGAAGATCGAATATGCGATCGACCGCTATGCAATGGAGGTGAAGCGCCAGCTCGACGTGCTGGATCGTCGGCTCGCCGAGCAAGACTATCTTGGCGGCGACGCCTATACGATCGCCGACATGGCGGTATGGCCCTGGTACGGCGCGCTGGTGCAGGGGCTGGTCTACGATGCCGCCGAATTTCTCCAGGTCGAGGACTATAGGAACGTGAAGCGCTGGACCGACGCGATCGCCGCGCGGCCCGCGGTGAAGCGCGGACGGATGGTCAACCGCGTGATGGGCGATCCCGCCAGCCAACTGCACGAACGTCACGACGCGTCGGATTTCGATACGAACACGCAAGACAAGGTCGCGCCGCCGCAGGAATGAGCGCGCGCGAAAGAATCACAAGTGGAGAGAAAAGATGCTGAACTATGCGACCGTGGGATCGAACGATCTCGATCGTGCGAAGGCCTTTTACGACGCGCTGCTGATCCCATTGGGTATGGAGCCTTTGTTCGAACATCCGTCGGGCGGGCGGCTGTACGGACGCTTCGGCAAGGGTGCGTTCGGCGTGCTGGGGGCGTATGACGGCGAGGCCGCGACGGTCGGCAACGGCGTGACGATCGGCTTCGAGCTGGACAGCCCGGAGGCGCTGAAGGCGTTCCACGACCATGCGCTGGCGCTGGGCGCGACCAACGAAGGCGATACGGGCCCCCGCGGCGGCGAGAATTCCCCCCTGCACTTCGCCTATTTTCGCGATCTGGATGGCAACAAGCTGTGCGGCTACCACATGGTCCCGCGCGACAAGCGCTGACCCACCCGGTGTGCCATTCGGAGCGTCCGGCCAGATGAAGACAACCCCCTCCGAATGGCCGCTCGCCAAGCGCGACGGGCTGCCCGCCGACATCGCCTATCTCCGTGCGACCTATCCCGTGCCGACATGGCGAGCGCATCGCAATTTCGGCGAGCTGTCGGCGTTCTGGCTACAGGTCCATGCCAGCCTGCGCGACCATGGCGGACAATTGCAGCGAACGACCCGCGCCTTTCGCGAGGGCCAGCTGGACGCGGGCGGGTTCCAGCGCTTCTTCGTACCCCATCTGAACCAGTTCCTGCAGCATCTGAACGCGCACCACCAGATCGAGGACAGCGCCTATTTTCCCAAATTCCGTGCGCTCGATCGGCGGATGGAGGTGGGGTTCGACCTGCTGGAGGCCGACCATGCGGCGATCCACGACGCGTTGCTGGCGTCCGCCGAGGCTGCGCGCAGCCTGCTGGGCGCGGTGGCGCGCGACGACGACACGCGGCGCCGCGCCGCGGACGCCTATGCGACCGGCGCGGATGCGTTGCTGGCGCTGCTGCTGCGACACCTGGCCGACGAGGAGGATCTCGTGATTCCCGCAATGCTCGAACATGGCGAGCGTAGCGTCACCTGACGCGCGCAGAACAGGATGGGAGGAGTTGGTGCACCCGGAGCGATTCGAACGCCCGGCCCTCAGATTCGTAGTCTGATGCTCTATCCAGCTGAGCTACGGGTGCACTGGAGCGGCGCTGATAGAAGCGGTTTGGCGGCGGTGCAAGTCCCGTTGCGCGATAAACATGCGCCGCATACAGCGGGTGCGTGACCAAGCCCCATCCCGTCCCGCTCGTGCCGCTCGCGGCGTTGCTGCTGCTTGGCGCGTGTTCGCGCCCGACCGAGGGCGCCTATCCCTCGCTCGCGCCGCGCCCCATCGAGAAGACGAGCTTCGCCGACCCCACCCCCGCCCCCGCCCCGACCGCGGCGCCCGACCCGGCGCTCGATACCGCGATCGCGACGACCGACGCGCAGCTGGCGACGATCGCGAAGGGGTTCGCCACGGACGCCGCCAAGGCGGAAGCCGCGGCACGGGCAGCGAAGGGGCAGCCGGTAGGGAGCGACATGTGGCTGGACGCGCAGACCGCGTTGGGGTCGCTCGACCAGTGGCATGCGCAGGTCTCCGCACTGTCGACCGACGCCGAGGAACGCGCGATCGAACGCGCGACGACGCTCGCTCCGCCCTACCCCGCGCTCGTGGCGGCGCAGGCGCGGATCGAAGCGGAGAATGCCGCGGAGGCGGCGACGATCGCGAAGTTGCAGGCCTCGCTCGCGCCGGCGTGAGGAACGGCGGGTAATTCCGCCCGCCACCATTCGTTTCGAGCTTAGTTGAGAAACCTGTTTCCGAACCCGGTTTCTCGACTTCGCTTAAAACGAACGGAAAGAATTCTATTCAGCGCCCGGGCGTTCGATCCGGTAGAGGATATGGCGACGGAGCGGATCGTCCTCGGCCAGGTCCGGGTGGTCGAAATCCTCCGCAGCGATCCGCTGCATCCCCAGCCGCTCCATCAGGCCCCAGCTTCGCGTGTTCGCCGAAACGGTCATCGCGGCGATGCGGTCCACGTCGAGCTTGTCCCAGCCCCACGCAAGCGTCGCCGCCGCCGCTTCGCGGGCATAGCCATATCCCCAGGCGTGATGCGCCAATCGCCAGCCGATCTCGATGCCGCCTTCGATCGGCGTCCCCTTCGGTCCCGGTTGCAGGCCGCAAAAACCGAGGAACATGCCGTCCGTGCGCCGCTCGATCGGCCAGAAGCAATGACCGAACAGCGATTGGTTGACGATCTGCCCGGCGACGATGCGCTCCGCCTCCGCGCGATCGTAGAGCGGACCGAGGAACGCCATGACTCGCGCGTCCTGGCCCATCGCGTGCATCGCCTCGGCATCATCCCCCCGCCATTCGCGCAGGATAAGCCGTTCGGTTTCGATCACGGCGTCACCCACCCAACAACCGCGCCGCATGCGCCGCATGGTATGTCAGCACCCCCGAACACCCGGCGCGCTTGAACGCCAGCAGCGTCTCCAGCACCATCGCGTCACGCTCCGCCGCGCCGGCCGCGACCGCGGCTTCGATCATCGCGTACTCACCGGACACCTGGTACGCGAACACCGGCACCT
>CAXTVB010000172.1:0-6137 GCA_964247555.1 uncultured Sphingomonas sp.
AGGCGGGCGGACTCCGGCACGTCGACGAAGAGGTCGTCGATGGACGAAACACCGATGACGGAGAGCATCGCGTCGCGGTCGGGCTGGGTGAGGGGCAGGTAGCGCATCGGGGTCGACTCCTCCTCTCCCGTTTACGGGAGGGGTTGGGGGTGGGCGCTCGCTCTCGACGAGCCACATCGCTGGAGGAGGGCGACGCCCACCCCCAACCCCCTCCCGCATGCGGGAGGGGGCTTAATGGGTCACAACTTCGCGACGAACGCCTCGTAGGCGGCTTCGTCCATCAGCGCGTCCAGCTCTCCGACATCGGTCAGCGTGATCTTGAAGAACCACCCCTCGGCTTCCGGATCGGTGTTCACGAGCGCAGGCTCGTCGGCGAGCGCGGCATTGCCTTCGACCACGGTCCCCGACACCGGCGAATAGACGTCCGACGCCGCCTTCACCGATTCGACCACCGCGGCCTCGTCGCCCTTGGCGAACTGCTTGCCCGCTTCGGGCACATCGACGAACACGATGTCGCCGAGCTGGCTTTGCGCATATTCGCTGATCCCGACGGTGCCGGTCTCGCCGTCGACATCGATCCATTCATGGTCTTCGGTGAAGTAACGGCTCATCATTTGCCTCCTGCACGGACATAGCGGTGGGGTACGAAGGGCATCGCGGTGACGGTCGCCATATGGACCTTCCCCCGCTGCGCCAGACGGATGCGGGTGCCGGGCGTGGCCATCGCGGCGGGGACATAGGCCATCGCGATCGCCGCGCCGACGCTCGGGGCGAACCCGCCCGAGGTGACCTTGCCGACGGTGCTGTCGTCGTCGGCGACCACCGCCGCGCCCTCGCGCACCGGCTGATGCCCCTCGACGAGCAGCCCGACGCGCTTCGCGACCGGCCCCGCCTCGCGTTCGGCGAGGATGCGCGCGGCGCCCGCGAAATCGGCCGCCTCGCGGCGGCGCTTGGACAGCGCGAACCCCAGGTCCGCCATCACCGGCGTGATGTCGGGATCGAGATCGTGACCGTAGAGCGGCAACCCCGCCTCCAGCCGCAGCGAATCGCGCGCGCCGAGGCCGATCGGCTTCACTTCGGCTTGCGCGAGCAGCGCGTCGGCGAGCGCGACGACCTGATCGGCCGGCACCGAGATCTCATACCCGTCCTCGCCGGTATAGCCCGACCGGCTGATCCAAAGCGCCGCGCCGTTCCAGTCGAACGCCGCGGCGGTCATGAATGTCAGCGCCGAGACGCGGGGGACGATCCGTTCGAGTGCATCGACCGCCTTCGGCCCCTGCACCGCCAGCAGCGCCTGGTCGCCCATCAGGTTCATCGTGACGTCGTCGGGCAGCGCGTCGAGCAGATAGGCGATATCGTCGTTCTTCGTCGCGCCGTTCACGACGACATATACCTCGTCGCCGCGCCGCGTGACCATCAGATCGTCGAGGATCCCGCCGCCCTCCCCCAGCAGCAGCGAATAGCGCATCCGACCGTCGCCCAGCCCGGTGATGTCGCCCGGCAGCACGCTCTCCAGCGCCTTCGCCGCGCCGTCGCCGGAAAAGACCAGCTGGCCCATGTGGCTGACATCGAACAGGCCGGCGGATTCGCGGGTCCAGAGATGCTCGGCCATGATCCCTTCATACTGGATCGGCATCTCGTACCCGGCGAATTCGACCATGCGGGCGCCGTGGGCGCGGTGCCACGCGTCGAGCGGCAGCAGGTCGGCGGCGGGCACGACATAGTCGTCGGCATGATCGATGATCTCGGCAGCAGTCTGGGGGGCGTCGCGCATCGGTCGTCTCCAAAGGGCGGCCGGCGACGGACGAGTCCGTCGCACCTGACCGTTACCCCCTCTGTCACGGAACCTGAGAGCTTTCCCCCGGGCGTCGCGCCGGGGTTACACCTTCGGTGGCGCCCGGTCGCCCGAACGCGCTTTCCAGAGTGCCGATTCGACCCGCGCGGTCCTGGTTGCCTGAGAGATTCCGGGGCGGTTGCTCCTTCGGCGGCCCTGAAAGGACACTCTCCCGCGCGCGTCGCAGCCGGTCACCCGGCATCGACGTGCCAAGCTGTGCCGCTCCGCCGCGATCAAGTCAACGACGCGAGGCGGACTCAGCGCGTGGCGTTGTACTTCAGTTGGTCGTCGGTCAGCTGGAACCCGACCAGTGCCTCGAACGTGACGCTCAGCACCGCGCGGCGCACCTCGGGCAGGGTCAGCGGATCGGTCGCCGCGTCCTCGTCGCCGGCCTTGCGCTTGTGGATCAGCTTTTCCTTCACGTCGGCGGGCAGGGTCGCGGCCGAGCGTGTGATCGACGTTCCCGCCGTCCCGCTGGTGTGGGCGCGCGTCTGGCCGGCGTCGAAATGGACGTTGACCTGCGACACCCGTTTCGCGACCACCGCGGTGCCGCCGCGGACGACGGTGACGAAATAGGGCAGCACGACGTCGCGCGCGCCCGCGCTCCGCGCACGGCGCGCGTCGACGTCGAAGGTTACGGTCGTCGCGACCTGGTCGCCCGCATCGTCGTTGCAGGTCGACCGCACGTTGGTCATCGTCGCGGTCACGTCGATCGCGGTCGAATCGCGGCTGGTCGCCGGGTCGAACAGCGTCACGTCGCCGGTGCCGATCGGCACCCCGACGACGGGACAGGCGGAGCGAATCGCGGTGATGCCGCCGGTTTCGTCCAGCTCGCCCTTCTTGGCCGCGCACCCCGTCAGGACGAGGGCGGCAAGGCCGAGGGACGGCAGGACGAGGACGGATTTCGGAAATGTCACGGGCACGCATACCTTTTCGTGTCGCGGGCGCGCCTCTCGGGTGAACGAGCGCGGTCCGGCTGGCCCGGGAAGCATAGGAACCGGCTTTCGCGCGCGCAAGCAATCGCGTACAGCGGCACCATCATGGCAACCGACATCGTATCCGCGTCCAAGCCCGTGCTGGAGCTGCTGATCGCCGCCCCGCGCGGTTTCTGCGCCGGCGTGGACCGCGCGATCCGCATCGTCGAACTGGCGATCGAGAAGCACGGCGCGCCGGTCTATGTCCGCCACGAGATCGTCCACAACCGCTACGTCGTCGACGCGCTGCGCGACCAGGGCGCGATCTTCGTCGAGGAACTGGACGAGGTGCCCGACGGCGCGCCGGTCGTGTTCTCCGCGCACGGCGTCCCGAAATCGGTACCCGTCGAGGCGCAGGGCCGCGGGCTGGAATATCTCGACGCGACCTGCCCGCTGGTATCCAAGGTCCACCGCCAGGCCGAACGGCTGGTCGCGGCGGGCCGGCATATCGTGTTCATCGGCCATGCCGGCCATCCCGAGGTCATCGGCACCTTCGGCCAGGTCCCGCCCGGCGCGATGTCGCTGATCGAGACCGCAGCCGATGCCGAAGTCTTCGTGCCCGCGGATCCCGCGAACCTCGCCTTCCTGACGCAGACCACATTGTCGGTCGACGACACCGCCGCCGTCGTCGCGGTGCTGCAGCGCCGCTTCCCGGAAATGCAGCCGCCGCGCGGCGAGGATATCTGCTACGCCACGTCCAACCGCCAGGCCGCGGTGAAGGCGATCGCGACGGAGTGCGACGCGATGCTGGTCATCGGCGCGCCCAATTCCTCCAATTCGGTCCGCCTGGTCGAAGTCGCCGAGCGCGAGGGCGTCCGTGCCCGGCTGATCCAGCGCGCGGCCGATCTGGACTGGAGCCTGCTCGACGGCGTCCGGGTCCTGGGCATCACCGCCGGTGCGTCGGCGCCCGAAATCCTGGTACGCGAACTGATCGCGACGCTGGCGACGCGGTACGAGATCGTCCAGCGCGAGGTGGAGACGACGCGCGAGACGGTGGCGTTCAAGCTGCCCCGCGGCCTCGAAGCCGCCGCCTGAGCCACTAGCGCATGGCCGTCTATACCCAGGTCTCCGCGGAGGCGCTGGCACAATTCCTGTCGCGCTACGATCACGGCGACCTTCGCTCCGCCAAGGGCATCGCCGAGGGTGTGCAGAACAGCAACTACCTGATCGACACCGACCGCGAACGTTTCATCCTGACATTGTACGAGGAGCGGACGGAAACCGGCGACCTGCCCTTCTTCCTGGCGATGCTGGACCATCTGGCGGCGGACGGAAACCCGGTGCCGCGCGCGCTGCCCGACCGAACGGAGGTGGCAATCCAGACGCTGGCGGGGCGACCGGCCTGCCTGATCGAATTCCTCGACGGCGTATCCGTGTCGCATCCGACGGCAGGACAGGCGCGTGCGGCGGGTGCGGCCCTCGGCGATCTGCACACCAGTCTCGCTACCTTCGCGCAGGAACGCCGCAATCCGCTGGGCATCCACGACTGGCCCGCGATGCTGGCGCGGTGCGGACGCGACATGGATGCGATCGCGCCCGGCCTGTTCGACCGCGTCGAGCGCGCGCTGGCGAGCGTGATCGGCGCATGGCCGTCGGACCTGCCGGTCGCCGCGATCCATTCGGACCTGTTCCCCGACAATGTCCTGATGCTGGGCGACAGGGTTACGGGCGTCATCGATTTCTATTTCGCCTGCACCGATATCCGCGCTTACGATCTGGCGGTGATGCACACCTCCTGGTGTTTCGACGGCGCCGGGCGAGAGTATGAGCCTGCGATCGGGCGGGCGCTGGTCGATGGCTATGTCGCCCGGTTCGGCCTGTCCGCCGCGGAACGGGCCGCGCTGCCGGTGCTGGCGCGCGGCGCGTGCCTGCGCTTCCTGCTGACGCGGGCATGGGACTGGCTGAATACCCCCGCCGACGCGCTGGTGACGCGCAAGGACCCGCTCGCGTACCTGCGCCGGCTCGAAACCTATGAGACGCAGGACCTGTTCGCATGACGCTGACGCATGTCGAGATCGCCACCGACGGCGCGTGCAAGGGCAATCCCGGTCCGGGCGGCTGGGGCGCCTTGATCCGCGCCGGTACGCACGAGAAGGAATTGTCGGGCGGCGAGGCGCTGACCACCAACAACCGCATGGAACTGACCGCGGCGATCGAGGCGCTCAAGGCGCTCAGCCGCCCCTGCGCGGTGACGCTGTCGACCGACAGCCGCTACGTCATGGACGGGCTGACCAAATGGATCCATGGCTGGCAGCGCAATGGCTGGCGGACGGCGGACAAGAAGCCCGTCAAGAATGCGGAACTGTGGCAGGCGCTGCTAGCCGCGGCGGAACCGCACCGGATCGACTGGAAATGGGTCAAGGGCCATGCCGGGCATCCCGACAACGAGCGTTGCGACCGGCTGGCGAGCGATGCGGCGGTGGCGGCGGGGACGCGACGGTAACGGCGCTTAGGTCGGCTTAATCCCACCCTGTCGTTCCCCGCCGACCTCTCGTCACCCCGGGCTTGACCCGGGGCCCCGCTTCTTCGGCGCTCAAGCAGAAGCGGGACCCCGGCTCGAGGCCGGGGCGACGGGGTTTTGCTATTCGACTGAAGCGCGTTCTAAACGGCAAAACGCCCCACCCCGTACCGCCCCGGATCGATCCCCCCGACCGCCGCATTCGGTGCCGCCCCCAACAGCATCGAAGCCGCCAGCATCGCCGCCGCGGGCGCGGTCTGGATGCCGAAGCCGCCCTGCCCGGCGAACCAGAAAAACCCCGGCGTGACAGTGTCGAAGCCGTAGATCGGCAACCGGTCGGGCGCGAAGCTGCGCAGACCGGCCCAGCGGCGCTCGACCGCCGCCACGCGCCAGTCGACGACCTGTTCGAACCGGTCGATCGCCACCGCGACGTCCATCTCTTCCGGCTGCGCATCGCACGGGTCGCTCGGCACCTCGTCATGCGGACTGAGCCACAGCCGACCGCCGGGTTCCGGCTTGAAGTAGAATCGACCTGCAATGTCCGCGACATGGGGCAGGCCGGTGGGGGCTGGCGGATCGGTGCGCAGCTGGACCAGCGTACGGCGATAGGCGCGGATCCCGATCGGCGCCACGCCGGCGCGCTGCGCGACGATATCCGCCCAGGCCCCGGCGGCATCGACGAGGATCGCCGCGTCGAACCGCCCTGCGCGCGTGTCGATCGACCAGCGACCGTCCTGGCGGGTCGCGGTGGACAATTCGGCCTCGGTCGTCAGCACCGCCCCGCCGCGGCGCGCCGTCGCCAGCGCATCGGCGTGGAGCGCGGCGACGTCGATATAGGCGCAGCTGGGTTCGGCCACGCCCAGCGTCCAGT
>CAXTVB010000173.1:0-212 GCA_964247555.1 uncultured Sphingomonas sp.
GAAATGAGCCGCCAGCGCCTGCGCACCGGCGTGCTGGAAGCGTCGACCCGCGCGTGCCCGCATTGCGAGGGCACCGGGCTGGTGCGCACCGCATCGTCCGCCGGCCTGTCCGCGCTACGCCTCATCGAGGACGAGGCCGCGCGCGGTCGCGGCTCGCTGCTGACGCTGCGCGCCAGCCAGGAAGCGGCGATCTACGTGCTGAACCGCAAGCG
>CAXTVB010000173.1:222-6113 GCA_964247555.1 uncultured Sphingomonas sp.
TCGAGGAACGCTACGGCGTCCATGTCGAGATCCTGCCCGACCGCGAGGAAGAGGGCGCGCACATGTCGGTCGAGGCCAGCGGCCCGCCGCCGGCCCACGCGCCGCGCTTCGAAGCGCCGATCGAGGAGATCGAGGAGGACATCCCCGAGGAGATCGAGCTCGACGAGGAGGAGGATGTCGTCGAGGACGAGGCCGAGGAACGGTCCGACGACCGCGCGCCGCGCCAGCCGCGTGCCGATCGCGGCGCTGCGGATGGCGATGGCGATGGCCAGAAGCGTCGCCGCCGCCGCCGCGGTCGCCGCAACCGCAATCGCCCCGACGAGGGTGGCGAGGCCGGTGACGCGACCGACGAGGCTGCGACCGACGGGGACGAACCCGGCGTCGCGGAGGAAACCGAGGAATTCGCCGGCGAAGCACCGACGCACGACCAGACCGATCCGCAGGAGGGCGGCGAAGGTCGCCGTCGTCGCGGACGGCGCGGCCGCCGCGGCGGTCGTCGCAGCGGCGGGGCGGACACCGGTACGCCGGTGAGCGGCGAGGAGGATGGCGTAGAAACCGCCGCGCCGATCGACGAAGCGGCGGATGCGGGGGATTCGGGTCCGGTCACGTCGCCGCTCGACATCGCCGTGGCGACGGCGGAGGCCAAGGCCGAAGCGCCCAAGACCCGCCGCCGGCCCCGCGCCCGCAGCGCCGTGCCGGAGACCCCGGTCGCGGCCGAGCCGGCTGCCGTCGAGGGCGCGCCTGCTGCCGAGCCGGAAGCGGAGGCGGAAACCCCCGCCAAGCCCCGCCGCGGTCGCCGCAAGGCCGCCGCGCCGGTCGAAGCGGAGGCCGCGCCCGCGCCGGTCGCGGCTGTGGAAGAGCCCGCCCCGGCCGAAGCCCCCAAGCGTCGCGGTCGTCCACGCAAGGTGGCAGCGGACGTCCCCGCCGAGGCGCCGGCCGAACCGGCCCCCGCCGCGGCGGCGCCTGCAGCCGTCGAGGCCGAGGGCGACGACGCCGAGGGCGGATCCCCCCGCCGCGGCTGGTGGCAGCGCACCTTCGGCGCGTGATCTGCACGGGACCGGTCGTTGCCGAGGCAGCGGCCGGTCCTGGCGATCGGCGCTGTGACGACCCCACGCAAGCCGTCCACCGTTCTTTAGCGAAAGTGGGAGCCCGGGGTTACGGAGCAGATCGCTCGCAGGCTTGGCCCCAACGCAATCCTCCCCCGCCAGGGAGTGCGAGGTGGCGACAAGCGACCAATGACGTAGGGAGTCCTCCCCCTCCGTCGCCTTCGGCGCCACCTCCCCCCTGGCGGAAGAGGATCGGGCATCGGCCAATTCTAGCAATCCAAGACCCCGGCCAGGCGCCGCTGCGATCGGCCGCAACGGGACCCCGGCCTCCGCAGGAGTGGATAGAACGTGCTGCGGAGGCCCATGTGCCGATCGAGCGGTGCATCCCCCACGAACCCACACCCCACTCGCAATGTTGGAGTTTCCGTGGCACGGCCGAACCATGCCGACGATCGCCGTCCCAGCACGCTCAGACCCGCCAAGCTCCCAAATCGCTGCGAGAGGCGATTCCGGCGCTGACGTGGCGTGTGGTTCGTCCACTTCCGCGCACGAAACGCGCCCACGAAGCCACCGGATCGACCGTCGCAGCGCCACCCTGAAACGCTTCCTCTCCCTCGCCCCCGGTGCGTTTCTGCTCGGTGCCCAACCCGCCGCCGCTCAGTCGATCCTGCGCGACGCGGAGACCGAGGCGATGTTTTCGCAGATGGCGACCCCGCTCGTCATCGCCGCCGGGCTGTCGCCGCGCACCGTGAAGGTCGTGCTGATCCAGGACGATTCCATCAATGCCTTCACCGCGGGCGGGCAAACGGTCTACGTGAATTCGGGCCTCATCCAGGCGGCGGACAATGCCAACCAGGTGCAGGGCGTGATCGCGCACGAGCTGGGCCATGTCGCGGACGGCCATGTCGTGCTGGCGAGCGGCGGCGAGCGGCCCGCGCTGGGCATCCAGATCCTGAGCATGGTCGTCGGGCTGGCGGCGGTCGCGGCGGGGGCGGGCGATGCGGGCGCGGGAATCATGGCGGCGGGGCAGCAGGCGGCGCTCGGCAAATATCTGGCGTTCAGCCGCACCCAGGAATCGACCGCGGACGCGACCGGCGCGAAATTCCTGCGCGAGGCGAACATCTCGGGCCGCGGCATGCTGACCTTCTTCAAGAAGCTGCAGAACGAGGAATATGCCTATGGCCTGCAGAACATCGATCCGTTCATGCAGACGCATCCGCTGTCGGGCGAGCGGATCCAGACGCTGTCGGCCGACCTGCAGGCATCGCCCGCCTGGAACAACAAGCCCGACGCCGCGCTGGAGGAACGCTTCAAGCGCGTGAGGGCGAAGCTGGAGGGCTATGTCGCGCCCGCCGACCGGACGCTGCGCGATTACCCGCCGACCGACCAGAGCGTCTACGCGCATTATGCGAGGGCCTATGCCTATCACAAGGGCGGCTATCCCGACAAAGCCGATGCCGAGACGGTCGCGCTGATCAAGGCCGCGCCGCGCGACCCCTATTTCCTCGAGATCCGCGGACAGATCCTGCTGGAGGCGGGCGATCCGGTGGCGGCGATCCCGGTCCTGCGCGATGCGACCGAGCGGTCGGACAACAGCCCCCTGATCGCCACGACCTATGGCCATGCCCTTGTCGCTACCGACAACAAGGCGAATTATCCCGAGGCGATCCGCGTGCTGAAGACCGCGGTCGGACGCGACGACGACAATCCGTTCGGCTGGTTCCAGCTCGGCTCCGCCTATGAGGCGAGCGGCGACACCGCACGCGCCGCGCTGGCCACCGCCGAACAGGCCAGCATGCGCGGCGACACCCGCACCGCGGTGCAGAGTGCGCGCTATGCGATGGCGAACATCCCCGCCAACACCAGCGACTGGATCCGCGCGCAGGACATCGCGATGACGTCGCAGGACGAACTGCGCGACAAGAAGCATCGCAAGTGAGGACGTGGCTGTTGCCCGCGGTCGGCGTCGCCGCCGCCGTCGCCGGAGGGGTCGGCGTCTGGGCCTATGACCGGTTCGCCGCGCCCGGCGGCCCCGAACAGGCGCGCATCGAACATGTCGTCCACGATTACGTCCTGTCGCATCCCGACATCGTGACCGAGGCGATGCGCCGGCTGCAGGACCGCGACACCGCCACCGCGATCGCCGCCAATCGCGCGGCGATCACGACGCCCGTTGGCAACGCCTGGGCCGGCAATGCCAAGGGCGACGTCACCGTCGTCGAATATTACGATTATAATTGCGGGTATTGCCGCGCCAGCCTGCCGATCATCGACGCGCTGGTGGCGAGCGACCCGAACGTCCGCGTGGTGTTCCGCGACCTGCCGATCCTCGCGCCGTCGAGCGGGATCGCCGCACAGATGAGCGTCGCCGCGGCGCGCGCCGGCCGCTTCAAGCCGTTCCACGATGCGCTCTACGCCGCCGGCCCGGTGACCGACGCGACGATCGCCGCCTCCGCGCGCAAGGCGGGGCTGGACCCCGCGGCGCTCGGCCGCGACGCGCAGTCGCCCGCGGTCGTCGACACGGTGCGCGCGAACCTCGCCACGCAACGCGCGCTCGGGCTGACCGGCACGCCCAGCTTCATCATCGGCGACCGGCTGCTGACGGGCGCGCAACCGCTCGCCGACCTGCAGGCCGCCATCGCCGACGCGCGGAGGAGTTAGCGATGCTCGTCTTACCACCCCGGCGAAGGCCGGGGCCCCGTCGGGTTCGCCTAAGCGAGGAGCAGAACCGCGCATCGCGAACGTGCCGCACTTGGACCCCGGCCTTCGCCGGGATGGCGGCAAGGTTGCGCTTCCTGTCCCGACATCCGATCCTTAGGCCCGCATGATGCCCGACACCATCCTGTCCATCAAAGGCGTTTCCAAGACCTATGCGGGCGGCACGACCGCGCTGCATGCGGTCGATCTGGATATCCGCCGCGGCGAGATCTTCGCGCTGCTCGGCCCCAACGGCGCGGGCAAGACGACGCTCATCAGCATCGTCTGCGGCATCGTGACGCCCTCGACCGGCAGCATCATGGTCGACGGGCACGACGCGCTGACCGATTACAAGTCGGCCAGGCGGATGATCGGGCTGGTGCCGCAGGAACTGTCGACCGACGCGTTCGAGACGGTGATCGCGACCGTGACCTTCAGCCGCCGGCTGTTCGGCAAATCGGGGCATAGCGCGTATATCGAACAGGTGCTGCGCGACCTGTCGCTGTGGGACAGGCGCAAGGCGAAGATCATGCAGCTGTCGGGCGGGATGAAGCGCCGCGTGCTGATCGCCAAGGCATTGGCGCACGAACCCGACATCCTGTTCCTCGACGAACCCACCGCCGGCGTCGACGTGGCGCTGAGGCGCGACATGTGGAAGCTGGTCCACCGGCTTCGCGAGCGCGGCACGACGATCATCCTTACCACGCATTACATCGAGGAAGCGGAGGCGATGGCCGACCGCGTCGGCGTGATCGCGAAGGGCAAGCTGCTGCTGGTCGAGGACAAGGCGGCGCTGATGGCGAAGCTGGGGAAGCGCGAACTCGACCTCGCGCTCGCCGAACCGATGACCGCCATCCCCGAAGCGCTGGCGCAGTGGGACCTGTCGCTGCAGGACGAGGGGCAGCGGCTGCGCTACGTCTTCGACGCGCGCGCCGAGCATACCGGCATCCCGTCGCTGCTCCGCGCACTCGGCGAGGCGGGGATCGGGTTCACCGACCTGGAGACGTCGCGTTCGAGTCTCGAGGATATCTTCGTCGATCTGGTGGGGGAACGCGCGTGAACGCTTCTTCATTCCTCCCCGGGACGGGGAGGGGGACCGGCGAAGCTGGTGGAGGGGGTTCTCCTCAAGAGGGATCGCTTGCGGCGCACCCCCTCCACCCCCGCCTTCAGCGGCGGTCCCCCTCCCCGTCCCGGGGAGGAATTTCATGAACACCCACGGTATCTGGGCGATCTATCGCTTCGAAATGGCGCGCGCGCTGCGCACCTTGTGGCAGAGCCTCGTGACCCCCGTCATCACCACCTCGCTGTATTTCGTGGTCTTCGGCGGCGCGATCGGCAGCCGGATGCAGACGGTCGGCGGGGTCGGTTACGGCAGCTTCATCGTGCCCGGGCTCATCATGCTGTCGCTGCTCACGCAGAGCATCTCGAACGCGTCGATCGGCATCTACTTCCCCAAATTCACCGGCACGATCTACGAATTGCTGTCCGCGCCCGTATCGCCGATCGAACTCGTCATCGGCTATGTCGGCGCGGCGGCGACGAAGTCGGTCGCGCTCGGGCTCATCATCCTGGCCACCGCGGGATTGTTCGTGCCGCTCGACATCCTGCATCCGGGCGCGATGATCGCGTTCCTGCTGCTGACCGCGGTCGCGTTCAGCCTGTTCGGCTTCATCATCGGCATCTGGGCGAACGGGTTCGAACAGCTGACGATCGTGCCCGCACTGCTGATCACGCCGCTGACCTTCCTGGGCGGGGCCTTCTATTCGATCGACATGCTGCCCCAGCCGTGGCGGACGGTCAGCCTGTTCAACCCCGTCGTGTATCTGGTGAGCGGCTTTCGCTGGAGCTTCTACGGGATCGGCGACGTCGGCGTGGGCGCCAGCCTCGCCTTCACCGGCGGTTTCATGGCGGCGTGCCTGATCCTGCTATGGTGGATCTTCCGGACCGGTTGGCGCCTCAAGCCCTGACGTCGCTGCGATCATATCACGATCTCGAAACGCGCGCCGCCCATCTCGCTCTTTGCGAGACCGATCGCGCCTTCGTGGAGAAGCACGACCTGCCGCGCGAAGCTCAGCCCGACCCCCGTCCCATCGCGCTTGGTCGTGAAAAAGGGCAGGAAAACGTCCTCGACATGGTTCGCAGCGACGC
>CAXTVB010000174.1:0-6057 GCA_964247555.1 uncultured Sphingomonas sp.
CACTGTCGCACGCCAAGCGCCTCGAACGGGTTGGGCACCGTATCGCCGCGCAAGTTCACCCCCAGGATCGCCACGAAGCCCTCGTTCGGGAGCCCATCGGCCTGGATGCCGAACGTACCCGGATCGTCGTTGCGCCGGACCGGACAGTCGGGCTTGGCGGCGGTGCAGGACAACCGATCGATCCGTTGGACCTTCACCGATCCGGCAACCGTCCCGAGTGCGACCGGCAGCGTGACGGCCTCGCCTTCGAACTGCGTGCCGACCGCGTAGGAATAGCGCGTCGACGATCCCTTGGGTCTAGCGCCGGGCAGGCCGCGCGCCATCACGCGCAGACCGGTGGAGCCCGTGTCGAGACCCGCCTCGACCGGCTGGCCGTCGATGGTGAGCGTTACGCCGAACCGGTGGGTACCATCGGACAACGTCACCGCCCGGACCGGCAATTCCACCCGGTCCGCGGCAGAGGCGGGCAGCGGGATCAGGATCACCGCGGGTAGGAGGGCCTTCCACATCATCGCACATCCTCCAACGACGGGATCACAGCGTCTTCAGCATTTCCCCGACATCGTCCATCGCGACGACGCTCGTCGCTTCGACGTCGGGCGCGATGCGCTTGACCATCGGCGCCAGGACCTTGCCGCCGAATTCGATGAAGCGTTCGGTCCCAGCCCCCGTCATCGCCAGCACCGATTCGCGCCAGCGGACCATGCCCGTCACCTGACGCACCAGCGCGACGCGGACCTGGCCGGGATCGGCGATCGCGACCGCGTCCACGTTGCAATAGACCGGCACCAACGGTGCGCGCAGGTCCGCTTCCGCGAGGGCGGCCGCCATCGCGTCGGCGGCGGGCTGCATCAGCGGGCAGTGGAACGGAGCGGACACCGGCAGCAGCACCGCCCGCTTCGCGCCCATGTCCTTCGCCAACAGGATGGCACGCTCGATCGCGGGGCGGTGGCCCGAGATCACGACCTGGCTCGGGTCGTTATCGTTGGCGACGGTGCAGACCAGCGTCTCGCCCGTGTCTTCGAGCACCGCCGCGACCGCCGCCGACGCGATCGCCTGTGCCTTCTCAAGATCGGCGCCGAGCAATGCCGCCATCGCCCCCTCGCCCACCGGCACCGCCGCCTGCATCGCGCGACCGCGCAGCCGCAGCAGACGTGCGGTCGTCGCAAGGTCCAGCGCCCCCGCGGCGCACAGCGCGGTATATTCGCCGAGGCGATGCCCGGCGACGAAGTCGGCCTTGTCCGCCAGCCGTATGCCGCCCTCCTGCTCCGCCACCCGCAGCGTGGCGATCGCGTTCGCCATGATCGCCGGCTGCGCATTCTCGGTCAGCAGCAGGTCGTCCGCGGGTCCCTCGGCCATCAAGGCGAACAGTTTCTGGCCGAGCGCATCGTCGACCTCCTCGAACACCGCGCGTGCGACCGGGCTCGCATCGGCGAGCACCTTGCCCATGCCGACCGCCTGGCTACCCTGACCGGGGAAGATGAACGCGCGCATATGCCTCTCCTGTATTGGCGGGCGGGACTAGGCATGGGCGACGCGAATGGCAACGGGCTTGCCTTTTGGCGGGCGTAGCGTATTGGCAGCGCACAGCCGGGACGGAGGGTTCGCCTTTCCGTCCCGTTGCCGTTGAAGAAGGCCGGAGGGGCGGAGCGCATGGTGCGTCCGTCAGCGATCGGCAGGAAAAGGACAAGGCATGGCTCTGTACGAGCACATATTCCTTGCGCGCCAGGATCTGGCACAAGCGCAAGTGGACGCGCTGGCGGAAGCCGCGACGAAGATCGTGACCGACAATCACGGCAAGGTCGTCAAGACCGAGAGCTGGGGCCTGCGCAGCCTGGCGTACAAGATCGCCAAGAACCGCAAGGCGCATTACGTCATGCTCGAGATCGACGCCCCCGGCGACGTCGTGGCCGAGCTGGAGCGCCAGACCCAGATCAACGAGGACGTTATCCGCTACATGACCGTCAAGGTCGACGAGCTGGAAGCCGGTCCGACCGTGATGATGCGCAAGCAGGAGCGCGACCGTGAGCGTCGCAGCGACCGCGAAGGCGGCGACCGTGACCGTGGCCCCCGCGGCGATCGCCCCGACCGTGGCGACCGCCCCGACCGCGGCCCCCGCCGTGACCGTGAAGAGGAGATGGCATAATGGCCCGTCCGTTTTTCCGCCGCCGCAAGAGCTGCCCGTTCTCGGCCAAGGATGCCCCCCGGATCGATTACAAGGACGTCCGGTTGCTCCAGGGCTTCGTGTCCGAGCGTGGCAAGATCGTGCCGTCGCGCATCACCTCGGTGAGCGCGAAGAAGCAGCGCGAGCTGGGCCAGGCGATCAAGCGCGCGCGTCATCTGGGCCTGCTGCCCTACGTCGTTAAGTAAGGAGTCCGAGACATGGACGTCATTCTGCTTGAGCGTGTCGAGAAGCTCGGCGCCATCGGCGATGTGGTGAAGGTGAAGGACGGGTTCGCCCGCAACTTCCTGCTGCCCAACAAGAAGGCGATGCGCGCCAACGAAGCCAACCGCAAGGTCTTTGAGAGCAACCGCGCGCGCATCGAGGCCGACAATGCCAACCGCCGCGGCGAGGCCGAGAAGGACGCCGCGTCCTTCAAAGACGCGACCGTGACGCTGATCCGTCAGGCGTCGAACACCGGCCAGCTCTACGGTTCGGTCGCGGTGCGCGACCTGATCGAGGCGCTGCTCGCGGACGGCCACAAGGTCGCCCGCAGCCAGGTCGTCCTCGACAAGCCGATCAAGGCGATCGGCCTGTACGACGTGAAGGTCGCGCTGCACCCCGAGGTATCGGTGACCGTCAAGGTCAACGTCGCCCGCTCGCCCGAAGAGGCCGAGATGCAGGCATCGGGCGTCGACGTCATGGAGGCGCTGTTCGAGAAGGACGAGGCCGGATTCGTCGAGGATTACGACCCCAACGCCGAACCGGGCGCGACCGCCGAGACGACCGAGGAATCGGCCGAAGGCTGAACCCGACGGCATCGTCGCGACGCAAGGGGCCGTCCGGAGGATATCCGGGCGGCCCTTTTCCATTCGGGGGGAACCGCGGCAAAAGACTTGCCCTGCATCAAGTTCGTGCGATTTCCGACGCTTGCGCGGGAACCAGCGGCCGTAGCGAAGCGATCAACGTCGAAGTCGACGCGGGCATTGCCGGGTCGGCCAACAGGAGACGATGATGAACAAGATCCTTGGAGCGATGATGCTTGCCGCACTGCCCGTCGCGGCGGGCGCGCAGATGGCGGCACCGATGCCAGCCTCGACCTACGTCATGAAGGCCGGCGCGGGCGATTTGTTCGAACGCAAGTCGAGCGAAGTGGTGCTGATGTCGACGAAGAACGCCAAGCTGCGGACGTTCGCGAAGATGATGGTCAGCGATCACACGACCAGCACCGCGGAAGTGAAGGCGGCTGCGATGAAGGCCGGGATGACCCCGAAGCCGCCGATGCTTACCGCGAAGCAATCGCACGACGTCGCCGCGCTGAAGGCAGCCGCGGGCGCGAAGCGCGATGCGCTGTACATCACCCAGCAGAAGGCCGCACACCAGGAGGCACTGACCGTACAGCAGGGCTATGCGACGAGCGGCACCGTAGCGCCGCTGAAGGCGGCCGCTGCGAAGATCGTTCCGGTGGTGCAGCAGCACATCCAGGAACTCGACGCGATGTGACCCCATCGGGCGGCGGCGGATATCCCGTCGCCGCCCAAATCTTCCGTCAGTTGCTGCTGACGCAGGCCCCGATCATCGCGGCGAGCGGGATGATGGCGAAGACTAGCGGCATGACGTGCTTCATCGAAAACTCGCTGGTTGGTTGCAGCGATCAGATCGCGCGAAACGGCGAAAAGTTGCGGACAGATGAACGCGACCTGCAGATTTCTTCCGATCGAGTCCCGAAACGAGACAGGGGCTCAGCGCCGTCCGAACAGCCTCTCGATATCGCCATGCGCCAGCTTCACCCAGGTCGGACGGCCATGGTTGCATTGCCCCGAATGCGGGGTCGCCTCCATCTCCCTCAGCAATGCATTCATTTCCGCGACCGACAGGATACGTCCGGCGCGCACCGATCCATGACACGCGATCGTGCCCGCGATCGCATCCAGCCGCTCGCGTAACGACAAGGCCTCGTCGAAGGCTGCGAGTTCGTCGGCGAGATCGGTGACGAGGCCGGTCGGATCGGCCTGGCCCAGCAACGCCGGGGTCGCGCGCACCAGCATCGCACGCGGACCGAAGCGTTCGAGGTCGAGCCCGAAGTCGGACAGCTCACCCGCCCGCGCCTCGAGCCGGTCGCAGGCGGGTTCGTCGAGTTCGACCACTTCGGGCAGCAGCAGCGCCTGCGCGGCGACCCGGCCGCCGACCAGCGCGGTACGCATCCTTTCCAGCACCAGGCGTTCGTGCGCGGCATGCTGGTCGACCAGGATCAGCCCGTCGGTCGCCTCGGCGACGATGTAGGTCTTCGCGACCTGCCCGCGCGCGACGCCCAGCGGGAAGTCGATCGCCTCGGGTGGTGGCGCCCAGGCGGGTTCGGCACGGGCTTGCGGTGGGGGGGTGAAGAAGGTTTGACGGCGGTCGAACAGCCGGCTCCCCGCTGCCTGCGTCACCCCAGCGAAAGCTGGGGTCTCGTGCGGCTCCATCCTCGTTTGCGGCACGAGACCCCAGCCTTCGCTGGGGTGACGAGGGATTTCGCTGGGGTAAGGGTCCGTCGCGGTAGGCTCCTGCCGCCACATCCCCAACGCCGCCTCGGTCGGACGCTGGCTCCGATGCCCCGCCGCATCCAACGCGCGGCGCAGGCCGGAGACGATCAAGCCGCGGACCATCTGCGGGTCGCGGAAGCGGACTTCGGTCTTGGCGGGGTGGACGTTCACGTCGACCTCGCTGGCCGGTACGTCCAGGAACAGCGCGACGACGGCGTGCCGGTCGCGCGGCAGCATTTCGGCATAGGCGCCGCGGATCGCGCCGATCAGCAGGCGATCCTTGACCGGCCGGCCGTTGACGAACAGATATTGGTGGTCGGCGATCCCGCGGTTGAAGGTCGGCAGGCCCGCAACTCCGCCCAGCACGAACCCCTCGCGCTCCAGGTCGACCGCCACGGAGTTCGCGGCGAGCGCGCGGTCGGTCAGCGCAGCGACGCGCATCGGCCGGTCGTCGCCCGCGACCGTCGACAGCACGCGGCGACCGTCATGGTCGAGGCTGAACGCAATGTCGGGCCGCGCCATCGCCAGCCGCTTCACGACATCGACCGATGCGGCGAATTCCGCGCGGGCGGACCGAAGGAACTTGCGCCGGGCGGGCACCCGCGCGAACAGGTCCTCCACGACGACGCGCGTCCCCGGCGGCACCGCGGCCGGCCCGTCGCGGACCACCGCGCCATTGTCCACGACCCGCGCCCACCCCTCGCCGCCCGCAGGCCGGCTCTCGATCGTCAGCCGTGCCACGCTGGCGATCGAGGGCAGCGCCTCGCCGCGAAAGCCCAAGGTCGCGACCGCCTCGATATCCTCGTCGGGCAGCTTGGACGTCGCATGGCGTTCCAGCGCCAGGGCGATGTCCGCCGCGGTCATGCCGCAGCCGTCGTCGGCGACTTCGATCCGGTCCAGCCCCCCCGCCGACAGCGCCACCGCGATCCGCGTCGCACCGGCATCCACCGCGTTCTCGACCAGCTCCTTCAACGCGCTGGCGGGTCTTTCGACCACTTCACCGGCCGCGATGCGATTGACCAGATGCTCGGGCAGGCGCCGTATTGACATGGGTCGATCCCTAGACCAAGCGACGGCATCCCGCGACCCCGCAAACGCGCCCTGCCCGGTGGTCCGAACGCCATCGGCGGTGCCATCAAGACGTTGGCAAGACGTCGTGGGATGATGTGCGAGTGCGGCCGCGCCGGCTTCGTTCGCGCGTCCGGCTGCACAGGTGACGGAACCCAGACCCGATGTCCTTCTTCTCCCGTTTCTTCAAGTTCATGTCGCACGACATGGCGATCGACCTCGGCACCGCCAACACGCTCGTCTATGTGCGCGGTCGCGGCATCGTCCTGAACGAACCGTCGGGCGTCGCGGTCGAGACGATCA
>CAXTVB010000175.1:0-6051 GCA_964247555.1 uncultured Sphingomonas sp.
GACATCCGCAAGCAGGTCGTCGAATATGACGACGTGATGAACGACCAGCGCAAGGTGATCTACGAACAGCGCAGCGACATCATGGATGCGGACGGCGTCGGCGACATGGTCGAGGACATGCGTGCGGAGACCGTCAACACGATCGTCGGCGATGCGTGCCCGCCCAACAGCTATCCCGAACAGTGGAACGTCGAGGGCATGAAGACGAGCCTGGCCGAGGTGCTGAACCTCGCCCCGCCGATCGACGACTGGTTGAAGGAAGAGGCGATCGACCCCGAACTGGTCGAGGAGCGAGTCCGCGAAATGGCGGATGCGAGCGTGAAGCAGAAGGCGACCGACCTGTCGGAGGAGACCTGGACGTCGGTCGAGAAGTCGATCCTGCTGCAGAATCTCGACCATCACTGGAAGGAGCATCTGTCGACGCTCGACGCGCTGCGCCAGGTCGTCCACCTGCGGGCATATGCGCAGAAGACGCCGATCAACGAGTATAAGCAGGAGGCGTTCTCGCTGTTCCAGCGGATGCTCGACAATATCCGCACCGACGTGACGAAGACGATCGCGTTCGCCGAATTCCAGATGCAGGCGCCGCCGGCACTGCCCGAGCTGCCCGATTTCATCACGACGCATTTCGATCCGTTCACCGGCATGGACGATTCGGCGGACGTCGATGGCGGCACCTTCGGCCGCGTGACGACGCAGCTGCCACCGCTGCAGATCCCGCAGCCCGATCCGACCGAATATGGGCAGGATCCGGCGGAGTGGCAGGGGATCGTGAGCCGCAACGCGCCGTGTCCGTGCGGGTCGGGGAACAAGTACAAGCATTGTCACGGCGCGGTGACGGCTTAGCGACGCACCGCTGCCGCTAAATCTTCCGTCACGCCGGCCTTGTGCCGGGGTCCATAGTGCCGCGTAACGACAAGCGTGCGAATGCGCGGCACTATGGATGCCGGGACGCGCCCGGCATGACGGATGATGGGTGACGCCGCCGCCAAATCCGCTTATCGCTGCCCCCAGTGCCTACCCTGCATGCCCTCGCCAATCCGGCCCGTTTCCTGCGCCTCGCCAAGCCGCTTACGCCGGTCCTGAGCTGGGGCGGGATCGTGTTGATCGCGATCGGCTGCTGGGCGGGGCTCACGCAGACGCCGCCGGATTATCTGCAGGGCGAAACCGTGCGCATCCTCTATATCCACGTTCCCGCCGCGTGGCTCGGCATGGGCGGGTGGAGCGGGATCGCGCTGTCCAGTATCGCATTGCTGGTCTGGCGGCATCCGCTGGCCGGTATCGCCGCACGGGCGATCGCGGTGCCGGGGGCGGTGTTCGCCGCGATCTGCCTGGCGTCGGGATCGATCTGGGGGCGGCCCACATGGGGGACGTGGTGGGAATGGGACGGGCGGTTGACGTCGATGCTGCTGCTGTTCTTCGTCTACCTAGCCTACATCGCGCTCGCCCGTGCGGATGCGGACCGGGGCGGCGACGGGCGGGTACCGGCGATCTTCGGCATTGCGGGGACGGTCCTGCTGCCGATCATCCGATATTCGGTGGTGTGGTGGAACACGCTGCACCAGGGGCAGAGCATCGGGCTGACCCGCTCGACGATCGATCCGTCGATCCTCTGGCCGTTATGGCCCATGCTGGCGGGGTTCACCCTCCTGTTCGCGGGCATCGTGCTGATGCGGATGCGCGCGATGCTGGCAACGGCGAAGGCCGAGGCGCGTATGCGGCGGATGGCGCGGATATGAACCCCTGGCCGTTCGTGATCGCGGCGTACGGCGTGACGCTCGGCGGGGCGGGGGTGCTCGCGATCGCCAGCTATCTGGCGATGTGCCGGGCGGAGCGGCAGTGAAGGCGAAGCATCAGAGGCTGACGCTTTCGTTGCTCGCGGTCGGTGCGGTCGCGGGGGCGGGGGTGCTGGCACTGTCCGCGCTGAAGGACCAGGCGTCGTTCTTCTACGCGCCGTCCGATGTCGTGAAGGACGGCCTGCCGCTCGGCCGGGCGGTACGGCTGGGCGGGATGGTCGCGGGCGGGTCGGTCAAGCGCGCGGCGGACGGGGTGACGGTGCACTTCATCGTCACCGATGGCCTAGCGACGACGCCGGTGGTTTTCGCGGGTATCGTCCCCGACCTGTTCCGCGAGCGGTCGGGCGTGGTGGCGGAGGGCGCGTTCCAGCCGAGCGGGTTGTTCGTCGCGTCGAACCTGCTGGCCAAGCACGACGAGAAATACATGCCGCCGCAAGTCGCGGGTGCGATGCATGAGACGAAGTCGTTGGTGCGGTGATGGGCTCTCTGTCCCTCGCCCAACATATCCCCCACCCCGGCGAAGGCCGGGGTCCAGTTGCGACACGCGTGCGGGTGCGCGAGCAGCCAACCAACGACAACCGGCGCAACTGGGCTCCGGCCTTCGCCGGGGTGGGGCGCTCGGGAGCGTTGTCGACTATCGGAACGCCTCGATGACCGCCGAAGCCGGGCTCGGCGCCCTTTGGTTCGCCGGCGCTCTCGCCGCCTTGCAACTCGTCCTCGCGATCCTCGCGCTCGCGCGGTCGAATGCGACGACCGAAGGCGATCTCATCGCTTCGGTGCGGCCGGTCGCGATGCTGCAGGGGCTGCTCGTGCTGGTCGCGATGGCGTGCCTCATCGCGGTGTTCCTCGACTCCGACATGACCGTCCGGTTGGTCGTGGAGAACAGCCATTCGGCCAAACCCTGGATCTACAAGTTCGCCGGTACCTGGGGAAACCATGAGGGATCGATGCTGCTATGGGTCACCATCCTCGGCATCGCCGGCGGGGCGGTCGCGATCCTCGAGCGACGGCTGCCGGCGCGGACGCTCGTCGCGACGCTCGGCGCGCAGGCGACCATCGCGCTTGGCTTCTATGCGTTCCTGCTGTTCGCCTCGAACCCGTTCGCGCGGGTCTGGCCGGGGCCGGTCGACGGGCGGGGGCTCAATCCGCTGCTGCAGGACCCCGGCTTGGCCTTCCACCCGCCGACCTTGTACATCGGCTATGTCGGGCTGTCGGTCGCCTTCTCGTTCGCTGTCGGTGCGTTGGTGACGCGCGATGTCGGGCCGGCCTTCGCGCGGGCGATGCGGCCATGGGTGCTGGGGGCGTGGATCTTCCTGACGCTCGGCATCACCGCAGGCAGCTATTGGGCGTATTACGACCTCGGCTGGGGCGGCTGGTGGTTCTGGGACCCGGTGGAGAACGCGTCGCTGATGCCGTGGCTGGCGGCGACCGCATTGCTCCATTCGGTGACGGTGCTGGCGACGCGCGACGGGCTTCGCGCCTGGACCGTCATGCTGGCGGTCGTCGCCTTTTCGATGTCGATGATCGGGACGTTCCTCGTCCGGTCGGGCATCCTGACCAGCGTCCATGCCTTCGCCGTCGATCCGAAGCGCGGCGCGTTCATCCTGGCGCTGCTGGCGATCTATATCGGCGGCGCGTTGCTGCTGTTCGCGCTGCGCGTGGGTACGGTGCGGCAGGGCAATGTCTTCGAGCCGGTGAGCCGCGAGGGCGCGCTGGTCGCGAACAACCTGCTGCTGACCGTCATCCTCGGCATCGTGCTGATCGGTACGCTCTATCCGCTCGTCGCGGCGGCGTACGGCGTGCAGCTGTCGGTGGGGCCACCCTTTTTCGACAAGACCGTCGGCCCGATCGCGCTCGTGCTGCTGTGCTTCATGGCGGTAGGACCGATGCTGCGCTGGCGGCGCGACGATGCGCAGGTCGTACTCGGGCGGACGATCTGGCCCATCGCTGCAGCGTGCTTCGCCGCAGTCGCGTTCGCACTGTTCGGCGGCGGGATCGGCGTGCTGCCGCTCGCCGGCCTGTCTATCGCGGCGGGGGTGGCGGTGGCGAGCGTCGCGCCGTTGTGGAGGCGCAACCTGCGCCGCACGCCGTTGTTCACCTATGGCATGGTGATCGCGCATCTGGGCATCGCGGTCAGCCTGGCCGGCATGGCGAGCGATAGCGCGTTCACGCAGGAAACGCTGGTGGCGGTGCGCGTCGGCGAGCCGCACCGGGTCGGGCCCTATAGCGTCGTGCTGGACGGGATCACTCCGGTGATCGGCGCGAACTGGTCGGGGCTGCAGGCCGAGCTGACCGCGACGCGCGGCGACGACGCGCTGCACCTGCAGCCCCAGGCGCGCTATTTCTCCGATCCGCCGACCGGCACCAGCGAAAGCGCGATCGCGACGCTGTGGGACGGGCAGCTCTACACCGTGTTGGGTGCGCCCGACGGGCAGGGTCGCTGGCAATTGCGATTGTGGTGGAAGCCGTTCGTGACCCTGATCTGGGCCGGCGGTGCGCTCGTCGCGATCGGTGGGGCATTGTCGCTGCTCGGCCGCGTGCGGCGCGAACGGCGGGCTGCGGAACGGGCGGTGTGGGCGTGAGGCGCTGGACGTTATGGCTGCCGCTGGCCATCTTCCTGGCACTGGTCGCGGTCGTCGCGCTCCAGCTCTACCGGCCCGCGGACCGGACCGTGCGATCCGCTTTGGTGGGCAAGCCGATGCCGGCACTGTCGCTTTCGCCGATCGTCGCGGATCGTCCGGGGTTCGCGGGCGCGATGTTCGCCGACGGGCATCCGCGGCTGGTGAACATCTTCGCCAGCTGGTGCATCCCGTGCATCGCCGAGGCGCCGCAGCTGATGCAGCTGAAGCGGATGGGGATCGAGATCGATGGCGTCGCGATCCACGATCAGCGCGCGGACGTCGCCGCCTTCCTGAACGCCAACGGCAATCCCTATGCGCGGATCGGCGACGATGCGACGGGCCGGCTGCAGCTGTCGCTGGGGTCGTCGGGCGTGCCCGAGAGCTTCGTGATCGACGGCAAGGGGCGGATCGTCCTCCAGCATGTCGGCGGCATCCGCGACGACGACATCGCCGAGATCGCCGCCGCGGTGCGCGGCGCATGAGGCGCTGGGCGATCCTCATCGCGCTGCTGCCGACCGCGCTGGCGGCGGAGCCGGTCAGCAACGCGCCCTATGCGAATGTGCAGCTGCGCGATCCCGCCGCCGAGGCGAAGGCGCAGGCGCTGATGGTCAGCCTTCGCTGCGTGGTGTGCCAGGGCCAGTCGATCGCGGACAGCGACGCGTCGATGGCGGCGGACATGCGCTCGCTCGTCCGCACCCGGATCGCGGACGGGGACAGTCCCGATGCGATCCGCCAGTGGCTCGTCGCACGCTACGGCAATTACGTGAGCTACGATCCGCCCTTCGCCGCGGCCTGGCCGCTATGGCTTGCGCCGATCGCGATGCTGCTGGCGGGGGCGGCGATCGCGCGCGCCAGTTTCCGGCGGCGGCACTGATGGGCTGGGTGTGGCTCGCGGTGCTGGGGGCAGCGACGCTCGGGGCGATGGTGCTGCTGCGCCTGCCGCGGCTGGCCTGGACGATGGTCGGCGCCGCACTGATGCTGGGGGCGACGGGCTATGCACTGCAGGGCCAGCCGTCGATGCCCGCGCGCGATGCCAGGCCCGACGCGATCGGGATTCCCGACGACCCGACGCTGAACGACCTGCGCGACCGACTGTTCGGGCGATATACGGCCGACGGCGCGTACATGGTCGCGGCGGACGCGATGGAGCGGATCGGCGAACGCCGTGCGGCGGTACAGGCCGTGCTGGGGGGCCTGCGGCATTATCCGACGAGTGCGGCGCTATGGACGCAATTGGGCACCGCCTATTCGATGCACGACGGCGGGCAAGTGTCGCCACCGTCGCTGTTCGCGTTCCAGCAGGCGATGCGGCTGGCACCGTTGCATCCGGGACCGCCGTTCTTCCTGGGGCTGGCCTATATTCGGACGGGGAATTTCGCCGAGGCCCGCCGCTATTGGGCGCGGGCGCTGCGGCTGGCGCCGGAGGGGACGTCGTATCGGCAGGATATCGGGGGCCGCTTGCTGTGGTTGGACCGGTTCCTGGCCTTTCAGCGGCGGGGTAGATAAGCCCCTCTCCCATTGGGAGAGGGGTAGGCGCGAAGCGCCGCGGGGTGAGGGCGACGGCATGGTGAGCCGTCATCGCCCTCACCCTTCCGGCGCTTCGCGCCTCCCTCCCTCTCCCAGCGGGAGAGGGA
>CAXTVB010000176.1:0-6004 GCA_964247555.1 uncultured Sphingomonas sp.
GGGCCATAGCGTTCGAAGAAGCGCACGCCGATGTGCACGACGGTGCCGTGCGACGAAGCATCCATGCCGGGAGTCAGGGGGAGCTCGAAATTGCTGCGACACCCCGCCGGCGCATCGATCGCGACCTTTCGCGTCTGCGGCGCCCGCGCCACATCCACCGACAATCGCCGTCCGATCGGCTGCCCAGCGATTAGCGCCAAAGCGGCATCGCGCGTAGCGCTATTGGCAGGTCCGGGTTCCGGTGAACCGCTCGGAAAGGGCGCTCCGTCGATCGACACCAGCGAGTCGTTCGCCCGGACTCCCGCCTCATCCGCCGGCCCGCCAGCGACCACCGCTTCCACCGCAACGGGTCGATCGAACACGAACACCCGCCTGGCCGCATCGCGCGATGCAGGCGCATATTGCCCGATCGACTGGATCGCCCAGCCCGGCGTCGGCGCAAGATCGCGGCACAATGCGGCGTTGGCGGTCGTCAGACGATAGGCGATCGTCGCGAGGCGGAGGTCGATGGCGCGAAGCGTTTCGAATTGCGCGGTTTGATCGGGGGCAGCCGGCGTCGCTTCGAGCGCTGCGGGGGATGCGAAAGCAGTGACCGCCAACAACAAGAGCGTTCGCATAAACGGCTGCATCGAAGGCTCTCCAGAGGGTTACCGGCGACCCGAGGGCCTCTCCTACCGTGGCTCGTGACGCGTGCAAGCCAATCGGGCTTCCCCGATCCTTAACCAATCGACGCTATCGCTTTCATCGGATCGTCGCACAAAGGTAGCCAATGCGTATCTTCGTCACCGGCGGTGCCGGCTTCATCGGCTCGGCGCTCGTCCGTCACTTGATCGGCGAAACCGATCATGAAGTCCTGATCTTCGACGCTTTGACCTATGCGGGCAGCCTATCGACGCTCGCTTCCGTTGCCGATGACCCGCGCTACCGGTTCGTGTACGGCGACGTCGCCGAAACCGTCGCCGTACGCGACGCGATGAGCCAATTCCGGCCAGATATCGTCACGCACCTTGCAGCTGAAAGCCATGTCGATCGATCGATCGATTCGCCTGGCGACTTCATCAAAACGAACCTGCTGGGCACCTTTACGATGCTTGCTGAAACATTGGCCTATTGGCGCGATTTGTCGGCGGCGCGGCGCAGCGCCTTTCGGTTTCATCACATTTCGACCGACGAGGTCTATGGTTCCCTCGGTGATACCGGCCGCTTTACCGAAGCGACGCCTTATGATCCGCGATCGCCCTATTCCGCGTCCAAGGCCGGATCGGACCATCTGGTGAGCGCATGGGGACATAGCTACGGGTTGCCCGTCCTCATCACCAATTGCTCGAACAACTACGGCCCCTATCACTTTCCCGAAAAACTGATTCCATTGACGATTGCACGCGCCCTGGCAGGCGAGTCGCTCCCCGTTTACGGGCGTGGCGAGAACATACGGGACTGGTTGTACGTCGACGACCATGTTCGCGCGCTGCAATGCGTGTTCGAAAACGGCGAACCGGGGCGGCGATACAATGTCGGCGGCGGGGCGGAGCGCCGCAACATCGACGTCGTGCGGACGCTATGTGCGATACTGGACCGCGAACGACCGCGCAGCGACGGTCGCCCGCACGCCGATGCGATCCGCTTCGTGGAGGATCGCCCAGGTCACGATCAGCGCTATGCAATCGACCCTACCAGAATCAACGCCGAGTTGGGCTGGCACCCGCGGGAAAGCCTTGAAAGCGGGATCGAAAAGACGGTGCGCTGGTATCTCGATCACGAATCATGGTGGCGCCCGATTGCAGCGATGCAGGCCACGCGCCGTCTCGGCTTGGCCCATTCAGCATGAAGGGGATCATCCTGGCGGGGGGCAGTGGAACGCGATTGCATCCCGCGACGCTGGTGGTGAACAAGCAGCTACTGCCGGTGTATGACAAGCCGATGGTATACTATCCGATGTCCGCGCTGATGCTTGCTGGGATCCGGGAAATCCTCATCATCTCAAGTCCCGAATTCCTGCCGCAATATCGTACGCTGTTCGGCGACGGTTCGGCACTGGGTCTCTCGATCAATTATGCAGAACAGGTACGTCCAGAGGGATTGCCGCAGGCCTTTACGATCGGGCGCGATTTCATTGCCGGCGGGAAGGTTGCGATGGTGCTGGGTGACAACATCTTTTTCGGCAATGGCCTGGTCGACCTGCTCCGCCGTGCGGTAATGCGACCTTATGGCGCGACAGTATTCGCGTACCGCGTCGACGATCCGGAACGCTACGGCGTCGTCGCGTTCGACGAACGACGGCGGGTGATCGATATCGTCGAAAAACCGATTTTGCCGCCATCCAATTATGCGGTGACCGGCCTGTATGTGTTCGATCACCGCGTCTGCGATTTCGCGGCGGCATTGGAACCGTCGGCGCGCGGCGAAACGGAGATCGTAGACCTTGCCCGGCGCTACCTGGACCTCGGGGAACTCCACGTCGAACAAATGGGGCGCGGGTACGCCTGGCTCGACACCGGCACGCACGATTCGCTGTTGGAGGCGTCCGAGTTCGTCCGCACGATCCAGCATCGCCAAGGGATCCAGATCGCCTGCCTTGAGGAGATTGCATACCTCCAAGGCTTCATCACGCGCGACCAAGCGGAAGAGCGGGGCCGGATGTTTCAGAAGACGGCTTACGGACGCGCGATATTGTCCGCCATCGAGGACCGAAGCGCAGGATAGTCGCCAATGGGTTTGGGCCGATCCCGGTCATAGTCCTTATACCCCGCCGCCTTAAGCGTTCCGCATGGCGGCGTTTGCGGTACGCCCGCAAGTTTGCCCCATCCACACCCTTGCCAATCCGCCGGCATTGCCGGAATGGGACGACGGTTCGCCCAGTTCGTTCGCATCAAAGGAGCCTGTTTCATGACCATCAGCGTAGGTGATCGCCTGCCTTCCGCCACCCTGCTCAAGCTCACGCCCGACGGCCCCGACGCGGTCGACTCGGCGGAGTATTTCGCCGGTCGCACGGTCGCGTTGTTCGCGGTGCCCGGCGCCTTCACGCCGACCTGCTCGGCGAAGCACCTGCCCGGCTATATCGAGAAGGCGCAAGAGCTGAAGGCCAAGGGCGTGGACGAGATCGCCTGCACCTCGGTCAACGATCCGTTCGTGCTGGGCGCCTGGTCGAAGGCGAACGATGCGGAGGGGATCACGATGCTGGCCGACGGCAATGCCGGGTTCGCCGAGGCACTGGGCCTGACGATGGACGGGTCCAAGTTCGGCCTGGGCACGCGCAGCCAGCGTTATTCGATGCTGGTCGAGGACGGCGTGGTCAAGGAACTGAACGTCGAGGCCCCGGGCGCGTTCGAGGTCAGCTCGGCGGAGCATCTGCTCGGCGAATTGTGATCCCGGGCACGTGACCGAGGGAGAATTCCTCGAGTCGCTGCGCGCGCTGCCGCTCCATGCGGCGGCGCGCGGCCTTCACGACGATACCGCCTTGCTCGGCGGCTATGTCCTGACGACCGACACCATCGTCGAGGGCGTCCATTTCCTTGGCACCGATCCGCCCGGCGACGTGGCGTGGAAGCTGGTCGCGACGAACCTGTCCGACCTCGCCGCGAAGGGCGCGCGGCCGACGGGTGTGCTGCTGAACTACCCATTGTCCGACGATGCGTGGGACCGCGCGTTCCTCGCCGGAATGGCCGTCGCGATCGAAGCGTTCGCGTGCCCGCTGATCGGCGGCGACACGGTCACGCTCCCCGCGGCCGCGCCCCGCATCCTGACGCTGACCGCAATCGGCGAGGACGCCCCCGCCCCGCCCCGCGGCGGCGCGCGGGCAGGCGACGTACTGTGGGTCGTCGGCATGATCGGCGATGCCGGGGTGGGACTGCGAATGGCGCGCGGCGAGCCCGGCCCCGAATCGCTGCTCGCCGCCTATCGCCGGCCGCAGCCTTTGCTGCGCGAGGGCCGCGCGATTGCGCCGCATGTCCATGCGATGATGGATGTGTCCGACGGGCTGCTGATCGATGCCGGGCGGATGGCCAGCGCGATTGGATTGGCGGTGACGATCGACCTGGCCGCGGTGCCGCTGTCGGCGGACTATGGCCGCTTCGTCGGCGACGATACTGCGGCCCGGCTCGCGGCGGCGTCGGCGGGCGACGATTATGCGCTGCTGTTCGCGGCATCGCCCGATTTCGTGCCGCCGGTGAAGGCGACGCGGATCGGGTCCCTCGCGGTCGGCACCGGCCTGAGCCTGACGGACGGAGGCAAGGCGGTTCCCTTGCCGGCCCGGCTCGGCTTCGAACATGCCTCGCCCACGCCGGCTTGCGCTCCGCCCCGACACTGATACCTTGCCCCGCAAAGGCGACCCGCACGAACGGGCGCCGCCATGGGAAGGATCCGGATGACGACGATCTATATCGCGATGGTCTGCGGTGTGATCGCGGTGCTCTACTGCATCGTGACGAGCCGCCAGTTGCTGGCGCTGCCCGCGGGCGATGCGAAGATGCAGGACATCGCCGCCGCCATCCAGGAGGGCGCGAAGGCGTATCTCACCCGCCAATATACCGCGATCGGGGTCGTGGGGATCGTCGTCGCGGTGATCCTGGCACTCACCCTCGGCGTCGTCTCCACGGTCGGGTTCGTCGTCGGCGCGGTGCTGTCCGGCGCGGCCGGGTTCGCCGGCATGAACATCTCGGTGCGCGCCAACGTCCGCACGGCGGAAGCCGCGCGGACCTCGCTCCAGGGCGGTCTCACCACCGCATTCCGGTCGGGCGCGGTGACGGGGATGCTCGTGGCGGGGCTCGGGCTGCTCGCGATCAGCGTCCTGTTCTGGTATCTGATCGGACCGGCCGGGCATGATGTCGCGAACATCCAGGACCGGACCGTCGTGCAGGCGCTGACCGCGCTTGCGTTCGGGGCGAGCTTGATCTCGATCTTCGCACGGCTCGGCGGCGGCATCTTCACCAAGGCGGCGGATGTCGGCGCGGATCTGGTCGGCAAGGTCGAAGCCGGTATCCCGGAGGACGACCCCCGCAACCCGGCCACGATCGCCGACAACGTCGGCGACAATGTCGGCGACTGCGCAGGCATGGCCGCCGATCTGTTCGAAACCTATGTCGTGACGCTGGGCCTGACCATGGTCTCGATCGCGCTGACCGTGAGCGCCGATACCGCGGGCCTCACCAAATTGATGAGCCTGCCGCTGATCGTCGGTGGCGTGTGCATCATCACCTCGATCATCGGCACCTACATGGTCCGGCTGGGGAACGGCAGCATCATGGGCGCGCTGTACAAGGGGTTCTGGACCTCCGCGATCCTGGCGGTACCGGCGATCTATTTCGCGACGCAGTACGTGCTGGGCGACATGACCGCGGCGATCGCGGTGAAGTCGATCAACCCCGCCGAGGCGCTCGCACTGCCCGCCGACCAGTTCGTCGCGGCCGCACCGGTGGGCATGACCTTCACCGGCATGGGGCTGTTCTGGTGCATGCTGATCGGCCTTGCGCTGACCGGCGCGCTCGTCTGGATCACGGAATATTATACCGGCACCAACTATCGCCCGGTGAAGTCGATCGCCAAGGCATCCGAGACGGGCCACGGCACCAACGTCATCCAGGGTCTGGCGATCAGCCTGGAATCGACCGCCGCGCCGACGATCGTCATCGTGATCGCGGTCATCGCGGCGTTCAAGATCGCCGGGATCATCGGCGTCGCGTTCGGCGCGACCGCGATGCTGGCGCTGGCGGGCATGGTCGTCGCGCTCGACGCCTATGGGCCGGTGACCGACAATGCCGGCGGGATCGCGGAGATGGCCGGGCTGCCCGACGACGTCCGCCACCGCACCGATGCGCTCGACGCGGTCGGCAATACGACCAAGGCGGTGACCAAGGGCTATGCGATCGGCTCGGCCGCGCTTGCCGCGCTGGTGCTGTTCGGGGCGTATACTACCGACTTGCGGGAGTTCTTTCCCGGCGTGCCGGTCGATTTCTCGCTGTCCAACCCGTACGTCATCGTCGGCCTGCTGCTCGGTGCGTTGCTGCCC
>CAXTVB010000177.1:0-5938 GCA_964247555.1 uncultured Sphingomonas sp.
CGCGCGATAAAGGCGGGGGTCATTTACAGTTTTATCCCCTCCATCAAGACTACGCGCGATGTGTTCGACCGGTACGCGATCAAGGCGGTGCCGATGACCTATACGCTGTGCGGGACAGACGGCGGCGCAAAGCCGAGAGGGGAGTTGATGGCCGGCGGTGCGAAACTGCGTCCGCGCAATGCCAACAATCGAGCAAATGCCGTGGTGGCCACGCTGTTTTGCTGACGGGCGGCACGCCTGGTGTTGTCGCAACGATAATCTTCACCGTGGTTACCGCGATTGGGCGGACGATTAAGGCCAAACCGCTCATCGATATTATGCGGACCAGCGCAGGGTCCGCCCACTGATATCGGATGGACAGGCGGACCGTCGAAAGCTCGCGACAATGGATCTGCGTCGGCTTGGTGTCGAAATGGTCCGTCAAGACTTTCGTATTGTAACAGGTGGCGGGTGAGCTGGAGTTCGACGTCAATCCGACACCGTAGCGCGCTCCCGACCGTGGCGGGATCGATCTGCTTTCCGCTAACCTCGAACCCCGCCTCGAACGCGTCTGGCACACCGTCTTCTACACCCGCGGCAAAAGCCGGGTGGGCCGTTGCTCGCTATATCAACCGCTCTACGATTCCGTCAGACGCCATTCCGCGCTCATCATATCAGCCCCGCGAAATTCGAACGAGCTTCGTCACGCTGAGCAAATGTCTCACCACTCAAGCGAGGCAAGTCCATACCTCCCGCGGTCCGTCATATCAGCGTCATGCGTCAGCCCTAGGGACCTCCGCGTCACTAATACCAAATACATACCTGGGGAACTCATGTACGTCTTCGATCTGGCGCCCGCATCCGTACGGCGGTGCTCGCGCTTCACATCGCTTCTGCAATGCACAGCGAGAATCGTGCTGGTCACGGCCGCCTTGCTCGGTGCTGCGACGAAGGCCAATGCCGAACCGGTCAGCGACCCCCAAAATCGGCCGACACCGATCGACCAGACCGATCGAATCGACGCCAGCGACGGCAAGGATATCGTCGTCACCGGTCAGGCCGCTCGAAAGGCGGAGATCGCTTCCACCGGCACGACCAGCGTTCTGTCCAGCACCGATCTTGCGCGTCAGCCCAACGTCAGCGTGGTGGATGCGCTAGCCCGCCTGCCCGGCATCTCGGTCGCGCCCACCGACTTTTTCGGCACGCCCTCGTCGGGCAATCATGGCGGCCTCGACGGTGCCGCGCGCGGCGGCTCGAGTTTCGTCTATCTGCGTGGCCTAAGCGGTGCGTACAATGTCAATCTCGTCAACGGCGCGAACGCGGCGCAAGGCATGCCCTATTCGCGGCAGATCCAGCTCGATCTGCTGCCGCCGGTCGGGCTAGCCGCGGTCGTGGTCAACAAGACCTCGACAGCCGATATGGACGGCGACGCGATCGGCGGTACGATCGACTTCCGCACGCCGGTCGCGAGCGACTTCAAGACGTCGCATATTGGTATTACGCTTCAGGGTGGCCTGGGCCAATATGCGGTCGACTACGGCACGCCGGCGGGCAATGGCCTGGCGCAGGTCGAGGTGGCGCACCGGTTCGGCGATGACGGCCGGTTCGGCGTCTATGCGACCGGCTATTACGGCAAACGCTATTTCGCTTCGACCGAGCTCGATTTCCAGGCGGGCCAATGGGAGTTCGCCGTTTCCGACGGCGAGCAAGGCAGCAATCCCGCCGGCTTCGCCAAGAAGGACAATCTCCTGCTGACCAGCACCAACGCCCAGTTCACCGAGGGGAATCAGGTCCGCTATGGCGGCGCGCTCTCGTTCGACTGGCAGCTTGGCGCGACGGCGCTTTATGCCAAGGGCAATTACGCGGTGTCGAACATCCGTCAGAACATCTACCAGAAAAGCATCCAGGCCGACGGCTATTCGGCCGCGACTCAGCGCCCCGACGGTCTGTACCAGAATGCCGAAAGCGACGGCGAATATCACGACTGGTTCGAGACCGCGCCGTCCCAGTCGACGCTGGCGACCGCCGTTATCGGCGGGACGACCAAGGCGGATCGCCTGACGCTCGACTACAGCGGCTTCTGGAGTTGGGGCAAGAGCGCCGCGCCGGATCATGCCGAGGTCACCTATCAGACCGATCCGAGCCAACAGTTGAACGGGCCGTTCGCAGTGTCCTACCGCAACGGTTATCCCATCCCGTTGCTGAGCGCGGCGCAGCTCGACCGGTTCAACAACAACGCGCTGTTCCTGGTGCAGCAGGATAGCGGCGAGTTCACCAATTCGCGGAGTACCGCCTCAACCGTGGGGGGGCGTCTCGACGCCGACTACAAGCTCGGCGGCTGGCTCGATGGGGTGCGGGCCGGTGTCAAATATCTGCGCAGCACGCGAAACAGCACTTCACGTGACTACAGCAATCTCAACTTCCTGCCGGCCGGCCAGTCGTTAACGAGCAGCCCGTTCAGCGTGAATCAAGTATCGCAGATCGATCAGCAATATTATCCCTATACCTTCGTCCGCGGTGACGGGAACGCGCTCACCAACGCGGCGGCGCAAGCGGCGAGCCAGACGACCCTTTCGGCCGATGACTATAACAAGAACACCTTGTCGGGTCATGAGAACGTGTTCGCCGCCTATGGGCTCGCCGAGATCGTCCTCGGCCGCCTCGAATTGCAGCCGGGTCTGCGCTTCGAACATACATGGATCGACGATGTCTTCTGGAACTCTCTCGAGGTCGACGGCGCAACGAGCGCCGGTCAGGAGCAGGGTTTCGCCCAAAGCAAATCGCACTTCGACATGCTGCTGCCGAGCCTTCACGCCAATTTCCGTCCGTTCGGCGAAACGGTGTTGCGCGGCGCGATCTGGCGCAGCTACACCCGGCCCGCCTTCTTCCAGCTGGCCGGCGGTAGCCAAACGACGGTCAATTCCGACGGATCGATAGACATCACCGAGGGCAATCCCGATCTCAAGGCGGTCAAGTCGTGGAACTTCGACGCGAGCATCGAGCATCAGCATCGCGGGCTCAGCGTGTCGGCAGCAGCCTTCTACAAGGCGATCGGCGATTATCTCTACGATCGCGGCACCAGTTTTGGTACCCAGCAGATCGCGACCAATGGCATCTCGTCGATCAGCAAGCCAGTGAACGGCGGTGCCGCGGCCGTTTACGGGCTGGAACTGGCGGGACGCTATCAGCTCGTCGATCTGCCCGGCTGGGAGGGAGGCTTCGGCATATCCGGCAACCTCACGCTCGAACATTCGTGGGCGCATCTCGAAGATCCTACCACCGACGCGACGCAGCAGATGCAGGGCACGCCGAATTTGCTCTACAACGCGTCGCTGTTTTACGAGAAGAACCGGATCGCGGCCAACCTGTCGTACCATTATAATGGCGCGCTTATCGCCGCGTACCGTTTCGGCACGTTTGGCGGCAAGCAGCTCAACGATACCCAGCGGGCGACGCATAGCGTCGATGCGACCATCGGATATGAGCTTAGCGATAAAGTCAGGGTCGCCGTGGCCGCGTCGAACCTGTTCGACGATATCAATTATTATCGCACGGTCGGACCCGACAGCAATCAGGTGCCGCAGATCGTGCGGTGGGGCCGGACGTTCCAGGTCACGCTTACCGCAGGATTTTGATGAAGATGATAATCGACCGGCGCGCCTTTGTCGGCTCGGCGATGGCGGCGGGCGCGGCCGGGCTGGCGGCGTCCGCCGGCGCTGTACGCGCGGCCCGCGGCACGCTCGAGGACGTCCGGCATGTCGTGATCCTGATGCAGGAGAACCGGTCGTTCGATCACTATTTCGGCACGCTCGGCGGCGTTCGTGGGTTCGGCGACCGGCGCGCGATCCGGCTTCCCGGCGGGACACCGGTATGGGCCCAACGGCAGGACGACCGCGATGGCGGCGCCATCGTGCGGCCCTTCCATCTCGATACCCGCGCGACCGCGGCCGGCTGCATCACGAGCCTCGATCACAGCTGGAAGGGCAGCCACGATCGCTGGAAGCACTGGGACGTATGGATGCCCGAAAAGGGCCCGTTCAGCATGGGGTATCTGACGCGCGACGACATTCCCTATTATCATGCGCTCGCCGATCGATTCACGATCTGCGACGCCTATCACGCCTCCATCCACGGACCGACCGGGCCGAACCGGCTGTTCCACTTCTCGGGCACCAGCGGCAATGCGGTCGGCGTCGACGGCGCGTTCAACGTGACCAACGACGGTGTCGACGCCAATCCCGGCGCCGACATGGCCAAGGACGATTCCGCCTTCGCGGGGCTGCCCTGGCCCCCCTATGCGATGCGCCTCGACGCGGCCGGGGTCTCGTGGCGCGTCTATCAGGAATATGATAATTTTTCGGATAATCCGCTCGGCTATTTCACCTGTTTCCGGGGGCTCGATCGCGCGTCGCGCCACTATCGCCGCGCCCGCGCCTGGGTGCCGGGATCGTCGGCCGTCGACGCCGAAACGTCGCGCGCGGACCATCTCGTCGCGGCCTTCGCCGCCGATGTCGCGGTGGACGGCTTGCCGCAGGTTTCGTGGATCGTGGCGCCGTTCCACATGTGCGAGCATCCCGACGCGCCGCCTGCTTATGGCGAGACGCTGACGGCACGGCTGATCGCCGCGCTGGCCGCACAGCCGGCGGTATGGGCCAAGACCGCGTTCATCCTGAATTATGACGAGAATGACGGGTTCTTCGATCATATGCCGCCGCCGGTTCCACCGACGCGGCCGGGGATGGGACAGAGCGACATCGACCTGCGCGGCGAGGTCTATCGCGGCGAACCGATCGGTCTCGGTGCGCGCGTGCCGCTGATCGTGGTGTCGCCCTGGACGCGCGGCGGCTGGGTCAATTCGCAACTGTCCGATCACACGTCGGTGCTGCGCTTCCTGGAACGGCGGTTCGGCGTCGCCGAACCCAATATAAGCCCTTGGCGGCGCGCGGTCTGCGGCGATCTCGTGTCGATGTTCGATTTCGACGTGGATCCCGCCGCGCGTCTCGATACGAGCTGGGCGGCGGAGCTTCCGGGAGTGGGTGACGCGATCGCGCGCAGCGACCATGCTTGCCGACTGTCCGCGCCCGTCATCCCCATGAACTCGTCGGCGGTGCGGCAGGAACCCGGCACCCGTCCCGCCCGCGCGCTGCCTTATGCCATCGACGTGCTGTCGTCATGGAGCACGACCGGGCTGGCGCTGCGCTTCGTCAATCGCGGCCCCGTCGCGGTGACGTTCGCGGTTGCCGAGGATGGCGGGCGGAACGGGCCGTGGCACTATACCGTCGCGCCCGGCAGCGAGATCGTCGGCGATTGGCCGCACATGGCGCTGACCGTAAGCGGACCGAACGGCTTCCACCGCGCCTATGCCGACGCCGACGGCTGGCTCGCCGCGCGGGTGGAACGGCGCGGCGATGCGAGCGTGCTGACCATCGCCAATGCCGGCGCGACGCCGGCCGCCATCGTCGTGCACTCGGCGTACCATCCCGCGCCCGTTGCCGTCATGCTGGAGGCCGGGGCAACGTGGCAGCACCCCTTTGCGATGCCCGGCCATCGCTGGTACGATCTGACGATAACTAGAAACGGGCAGACGGTGCAGGCACTTGCGGGTCATTTCGAGGATGGCACACCCGATATCAGCGAGCCTCCGCTTTTCGCGTGAGCTCGCTTTGATGTCGTGATCCAAGCAACACCTGTCGAGATTGAGGTCACCGCTAGTGCATCGCGGCTCATCGAGTTTGGAAACGCAGAAAGCCGGCCCCATGGAAGGGGCCGGCTTTCTAAAGGTGCGATAACGGTGGTTGCGGGGACAGGATTTGAACCTGTGACCTTCAGGTTATGAGCCTGACGAGCTACCGGGCTGCTCCACCCCGCGCCAAGTTTAGCCTGCCGGCGGCAGGAGGGATTTGCGAATGGGTTTTATGAGCGTTGGTATCCTGCACGTTGGCGACAAAGCCTGGCGGCG
>CAXTVB010000178.1:0-5859 GCA_964247555.1 uncultured Sphingomonas sp.
GCCGGCGAGCAGCGTCAGCAGCGACGCGCTGGAACAGCTGAACCCGCCGAACGCGGACTGATAGGGCGGCGCACCCGCCTTAAGGGCATTGGGCGAATAGGCGCCGAGATCGTCGTCGACCGTCGTCGCCACGCCGCACGCCGCGAAGGCCGGCACCGAAAGCACCAGCCCGGCGCACAGCATCAGCAGTCGGAATAGGGTTCGCATTCGATCGCGCCTGCCGTTTTCGTCGGTGGCGCGATCGTGGATCGGCAAGCTTAAGCGATGGTTATCGAACCGAAACGGATGCGTCGACCGCAGTCTAGGCGTCCTCCTCGACCGCGACCGGCGGATTGATCGGGCCGCGTTGCGCACCGATCCATTCGCGCCACAACAGCATCAGCGCAGCCATGATCGCAGGCCCCATCACTAGCCCGATCAGCCCCCAAGCCTCCACCCCGCCCAGGATACCGAGCAGCACCCAGAGGAACGGCAACCGCGTCGCGCCTTCGATCAGGACGGGACGGACGAAATGGTCCGCAATGAATGTCACCGCGATGCCCAGCACCACGATCACGATCGCCGCCACGGTCTTGCCCGTCGCCAGCAGCGCAAGCCCCGCCGCGCCGAATGCCACCGCCGCGCCGAACGGCACCATCGCCAGCAACGCGGTCAGCAGTCCGAACAACGTCGGATGCGGAACGCCCGCGATCAGATAGGCGATGCCGAGCAGCACGCCTTCGCCCAGCCCGACGAACACCAGTCCATTGACCGTTCCCTGCACCGCGTCGACCAATTGCCGCCCGACATTCTCCCCCGCCGCACCGAAGGCGCGCCGACTGCCGATCCGCAGCCCGTGGATGACCGCGTCGATGTCGCGCAACAGGAACAGCAAAGCGAGCAGCATGAACCCGGCGAGCATCACCCGGTGGATCAGATTGCCCGCGATCCGTCGTCCCATGTCCGATCCGTCGCCCCGAGCGGCACGGTGGGCGAGCGCCTGGAGCGCACCCGGCTGGGCGAGTTGCTGCTGCCATAGCGGGACCAGTCTGTCGCCGAAGGGCAGTTGGCCGAGAAACGCGGGTGCGGGGATCCCCGACTGTGCCGCCTGCTGCACCCATTGGCCCGCCGCATGCGCATCCTCGACCAACGGCACCGCGATGATGAGCAGCGGGACGACGAACGCCAGCAGCACCGCGCCGACCATCGCCAGCGGGATCCACCCGCGGGCATGTTGCGGCCAGCGCGTCGTCAGGCGGACATACCATGGCCAGAGCGCGATCGCGAAGATCACCGCCCAGCCGAGCGCGGGCAGAAAATCCTTGAGCGTCAGCAGGCCCGCAACGAACAGGATCGTCGCCGCGGCCAGGCTCGCGCGGATTTGCGAGCGCGACATCGCGACGCCGCCATCGCGGGTCCAAGTGCCCGGCGGCGCGATCCGATTGCCGTCCTGTTCCGTCATACGTCCTCCGATACCGGCCGGGCCGTGCCCGGCATGCCGATCGATGGCAAGTTGGCTTCTGGTCGATCGATCGGGTGGCGATGAATGGGGGAGAGCGCATAGATCGCTCGATCCCCCACGCCACTTGACCCGGTGCCGGTTGCACCGGCGGCTCCGCTCCTGCGATATCTTATTGCCGGGTCAGGGCAGCGTATGCACCCTCTGCCAGCAGTCGCGGCAAAAAAATAGGCCGGTCAAAGACCGGCCTGGAAAGTTTTTAGGAGAGGATGCCTGAAAGGCACGCTTTTTTGTGCATCGCAACAGAGCGTATCGCAAATGCAAAGGACGGCGCCTTGCATGCAAAAACTGCATGCGTATGCATGTACCGTTGACTGATCGGCGAAGTGGTTGCGATCGCGGAACGTATCGCCGGTTCGGTCATTGGATCGCCGGATGATCGACACCCTTATAAAGCTCGATGCGGTGCGCCGCGACTGCCGCCGGATGGTAACGAATCGTGCGCTGGCGGCGGCGGGGGCTGCGGTGGTGCCGATCCCGGGCGCCGACCTGATCGCGGACATCGGCTTGTTGTCCAACATGCTGCCCGCCATCAGCAAGGCGTTCGAACTGGATCACGACAGCGTCGCCAAGCTCGATCCCGATGTCGCGCAGCGCGTGTTCGTGATCGCCGCCGGGATGGGCAACAACGTCATCGGTCGCCTGGTCACCCGGAAGATCGCGGTTCGGCTGCTACGGCGGGTCGGCGTCCGCGTCGCTTCGGCGTCGGTGGCCAAATATGTGCCGATTGTCGGATCCGCGATCGCCGCGACGGTCGGGTTCGGCGCGATGAAGCTGGCGGGCAATGCGCATGTCGAGGATTGCTATCGTACCGCCCGCGCGGTGCTGACATCCGATCGGTGACGATCGGCTGCGATAGTTGTGGTGTCGTGCAAGCCATGCCCGTCCTCTCCCGGGGCGAATCGGCGCGGTGCATCAGATGCGACTCGGTCCTCGAACGCGGTCGTGGGACCAGCATCACCGCCGCCGCGGGACTGTCGGTCGCGACCTTTCTGCTGCTGATCCCGGCGAACCTCCTGCCGCTCTACCGCGTCGAACTGCTCGCCGGTTCGCGGGCGAGCCACGTGACCTCTGGCGTCGCGCAATTCTGGGCGCAGCATTGGCCGCTCCCCGCCATCACGATGCTGATGTTCGTCCTGATCCTGCCGCTGCTACGATTTGCCCTGTTGTCGATCGTCCTGTGCGCGATCCGGCTCGGCGTCCGATCGCCCCGGCTTGGTCCCTCGTTCCGCGTCGCGCAAACCCTGGGTGTCTGGGCCATGCCGGAGGTGATGCTGCTGGGTATCTATGTCGCCTATGGCCGGCTGTCGGCGCTGTTCGACCTGAAGGTCGGCGGCGGCGCGTTCTTCATGGCGGCGGCGACGATCTGCGCGCTGCTGACTCGCGCGATGATCGACGATCGCACGGTATGGCGGGCGATCATGCCCGATGGAGACCGCCCCGCGGGTTCGCTGCTGTCGTGTGCGGCCTGTTCGATGGTCCTGCCGATGGCGTGCAACGGCAGCGATTGCCCGCGCTGCAACGCCCGGCTGGAACCGCGCAAGACGAACAGCATCGCGCTGACGACCGCGCTCGTGACCGCCGGGCTGGTCTTGTACCTGCCGGCGAACCTGCTGCCGATGGCCATGACGATCCAGCTGACGACGCCCGCGCCTTACACGGTGTTCGGCGGCATCGTGGATCTGGCGAATGCGGGGTTGTGGGGGCTGGCGATATTGGTCTTCGTCGCCAGCTTCGCGATCCCGCTGCTGAAGCTGACGGGGATGTGCTGGCTGCTGTGGTCCGTGCACAGCGGATCGACGCGCAATCTGCAACTGAAGACCAAGCTGCATCATACGATCCACGAGATCGGCCGCTGGTCGATGGTCGACGTGCTGGCGATCGGAACGTTCGTGCCGCTGATGCAGTTCGACCAGATCGCCAACGCGCAGGCGATGCCGGGAATGGTCGCGTTCCTGGGCGTCGTCATTGCCACGATGTTCTCCACGCACAGTTTCGATACGCGGCTGCTATGGGACGCGCGCGACCAGACCCGCACCACCACCGCCACCAGCAAAGGGCCGATCGCCGCATGACCGACACGCATCCCGACGATCTTCCCCGTACCGAAGCGCGGGTCAGCCGTGGGCGGTGGCCCGGTATCGTCTGGGCGTTGCCGATCGCGGCGCTACTGATCGTCGGCTGGCTGGGCTTGCGGGCGCTGACCAATCGAGGGATCGACGTCGAACTGATCGTACCGTCCGCGCAAGGGGTGCGGACCGGCGACACGCATGTCGATTTCAACGGATTGGAGATCGGCAGCGTGTCGGACATCCGCCTGGCCGACGATGGCCGCAACATCGCGTTGACGCTGCGGATCGACGGGTCGCGCGAATCGCTGTTCCGGACGAATACGCGGCTATGGGTGGTCGGCGCGAACCCCAGCTTCACCAATATCGCATCGCTGCGCGCCGCGGTTGCCGGGCCCAGCATCGGCGTCGCGCCCGGTTCGGGCGAGCCTACCCGCCATTTCGTCGCGGTGCGCGACGCACCCGTCGTCGACAGCGGCACGCCGGGGCGGCATTTCCGCCTGGTCGCGCCCGATCTCGTCTCGATCACGCCGGGCACGTCGATCTATACGCACGGTGTCCAGGTCGGCACGATCGCCGGCATCACGCCGACAGGGCTATCCGGTTTCGTCGTCGATGCGTTCGTGCGCCAGCCCTATGTTTCGCTCGTCACCAATTCGAGCCATTTCTGGGACGCCAATGCGTTCCAGCTGTCCCCATCCGCGGGCGGATTGCAGGCACGGCTGACATCGCCCTCGATCGCCGCGCTGGGCGGCGTGATCTTCGAAACGCCTACGCGCGCGACCGACACCCGTCCCGCACCGGAGAATACCTGCTTCCCGCTTTATCCGGATTCGGGAACGGCCGCGGCGGCGGCGGTCGGGCCGGAGACGCTGTATCAGGTCGCGCTGGGTGGGGATGTCGGTGGGCTGATGGCCGGCGCGCCGGTGCAGATGCGTGGCTATACGGTCGGTCGGGTCGTCGGCACGCGTTTTATCTACGATGATGCCAATGGCAGGATCAGCACGCCCGTCACGATCGCCATCGACGGCACCCGCCTGCAAGTGCCGCCGACCCGCGAGGCGGTCGATGCGGTGCTGGCGAAGCTCGCGGCGCACGGCCTGCGCGCGAAACTGAGCCAGTCGCCGCCCCTGCTCGGCGGGTATCTCGTTACGCTCGATCCGCAGGGCGGCACGCCCGGCGCGCTTCGACCCGGTTCCCCCTATCCGTGGATCCCGAGCGCAAGCGCGGGCGACATGCTCGCCAAGGTCGACAGCATCCTGGGCAAGGTCGACGCGCTGCCGATCGCGGCGATCGGCAGCAACCTGCGCGCGGTGACGGGCAATCTGCGTGCGCTGACCGGATCGCCGCAATTGGGCGACAGCCTGAACCACCTGGACCGTGCGCTGACCACGCTCGACAAGACCGGGCAGCAGGCCGGCCCCAGGATCGCGCCGTTGATCGATTCGCTGCAACAGACCGCCGATCAAGCACAGGCGGCGGCGGGAGCGGCGAGCAAGCTGCTGGGCGGCGACGGCGCCGGTCAGGATGCGGCCTTGCCCGATGCGATCCGGCAATTGACCGAATCCGCCCGGTCCATCCGGTCGCTGACCGATTATCTCAGCCGGCACCCCGAGGCGCTGCTCAAGGGCAAGAAGGAAAAGAAATGAGCCGATCCTCGCTCCTCCTGCTGTCGGCGGCGATCGCGCTCGCCGGATGCAGCAGCACGCCGACGCGCTTCTGGACGGTCGAGCCGCTGGTCGGCGTCGCGCCGCCGGTGGGGGCGCGCGTGGCGGCCCCGATCCAGATCGCGGCGGTTCACTTGCCGATAGGCATCGATCGGCTGGAGATCGTCCAGCACGATACCGCAAACCGGGTGAAGGTCCTGGATTTCGATCGCTGGAGCGGTCCGCCGGGCGACCTGCTCCGCCAGGTCCTGACGCAGGATCTGATCGGACAGCTACCGCCCGGCAGCGTCATCCTGCCTGGCGCGCCGGCGCCGACCGGTACGCGCGCAGTCGTGGTTCAGATACTCGACCTGCGCCGGTCCGGCGACCGGTTCGCGATGCAGCTTAGCTGGTCCTATGCGGGCAAACCGGTGCAGCCGCACGTGTTGCAGCTCGACGCCCCGGCGGGTGCGGGCGATCCCGAAGCGCTGACCCAGGCGCTGGGGCAGATGACGGCGCAACTCGCGACGGACATTGCGACGAGCGCGCGCTAGACCTCTCTCCCCGTCACCCCGGCCTTGAGCCGGGGCCCCGCTTCTTCGGCGGACAAGAAGAAGCGGGACCCCGGCTCAAGGCCGGGGTGACG
>CAXTVB010000179.1:0-5818 GCA_964247555.1 uncultured Sphingomonas sp.
GCGTCGCACGGTTTCTTCGAACCACTGGTCGCGGCCGGCGTGAGCGTATGCCGCTTCTCGCCGCGGTTCGGGCGAAGCTATCTGCTGCGCAACCACCAGAAACTGGCGCTGGCGGATGGCGAGCGCGACGATGCGCGGATCATCGTGGGTGGGTTCAATATAGAGGACGATTATTTCGGCGATGGGACGAAGCCGGAGGGGGAGGCGTGGCGCGATCTCGGGCTGATCGTCGAGGGCGCCGCCGCGGCGCGGATGGTCCGCTATTTCGATTCGCTTCAGGAATGGATCCAGCAGCCCAACGGGAAGCTGCGCCACCTCAATCGCGCGCTGACCCGGTTCAGCGAAGCCGAGGGGCCGCTCCGCTGGCTCATCGGCGGGCCGACGCGGCGGCTGTCGCCCTGGGCGCGCACGGTGCGCCGCGACATGCGGCGGGGCGACCGGATCGACGTGATAGCCGGTTATTTCACGCCGAGCCCGACGATCCTGCGACGGCTCGACCGGGCAGGACGCAAGGGCGGGCAGGTGCGCGTCGTGACCGCGGCGAAGTCGGACAACGACGCGACGATCGCGGCGGCGCGCTTCACCTATGCCGGGCTGTTGCGCAAGGCGGTGCGGATCTTCGAATATCAGCCGGCGAAGCTGCACACGAAGCTCTACGTCATCGACGACGCGGTCCATATCGGATCGGCGAATTTCGACATGCGCAGCCTGTTCATCAATCTGGAAATCATGCTGCGGATCGAGGATGCGGCGTTCGCGGATCATGTCCGGCGCTATGTCGACGGCGAGATCGCGCAGTCGAGCGAGGTCACCAAGGCGCTGTACAAGGCGCAGACCGGATGGGTGCAGCGGGCGCGGCAGTTCGTGGCGTATATGCTGATTGCCGTCGTCGATCCGGGGGTGTCGCGCGGATTGAACTTCGGGGTGGACGAATAGCGGAGGAAGAAGGGGGACGTCGGCGGAGCCGCCGTCGAACGGGTCAGGCGCTGCCTGCCCGCCGGCCGGACCGAGCGCTGCCGGCTTGCCGGCACCGACGCGGCGTAGCCGCGCCTTCGCTCAGTCCTTCCACCCCCAATATAGCTGCGCGGGGGGCACGTTCCACCATTCCATGTCGTGATCGATCGACGTGAAATGCGGGGCGAGGAAATCCTTCACCTTGGGCGAGAATTGATAGACCAGGAACGCCCCGCCCGGCCGCAGCACCTCGTGCGTCGCCGCCGCGATCGCGGGACCGACGCCGGGGGGCAGCGTCGAGAAGGGCAGGCCCGACAGCACGTAATCCGCCGCCGCATGGCCGTGATCGGCGACGATCGTCTCGACATCCGCCGCCGATCCAGACACCGCGGCGAAGCGCGGGTCGGTGATGGTGTGGCGCAGATAGCGGATGAAATCGGGATTGGTGTCGATCGCGATCAGCATCGCATCGGGCGCCATCCGTTCCAGGATCGGGCGGCAGAAGGTGCCGACGCCCGGGCCATATTCGACGAACAGCTTGCAGTTTTCCCAATCGACCGGCGCCAGCATCTTGCGGATCAGCCGGTCCGACGACGGGACGATCGATCCGACCATCACCGGATGCTTGACGAACCCCTTGAGGAACATCTGCCACGGGGACGAGACCCCCGCCGGGCGTGAACGCGATCGCCTGGCGGCGGTGGTCGAGCTTGGCATCGAATTCCTGACAGTCATGGCCGAGAACAGATAAAGACGTTCCGTCGCACGTTTCCCGAACGTTGTTCAAGGGTTCGGGTTGCGTCGCTGCCGTTTTCGAACGACTTGGCGTCTGTCGCGCGAACGCCTAACCGGTTGCGGATGCGCGACCATCGCACCGGACAGATCGCCGTCATCTTCGCCTCGACGCGCAACCGTACGGACGAAGCGGGCTATGCCGCGGCGGCCGACGCAATGGACGCACTCGCCGCGGCACAGCCCGGTTATCGCGGGGTGGCAAGCACACGCGGCGCGGACGGATACGGGATCACGGTCAGTTATTGGGCGGACGATGCCGCGGCCATGGCCTGGCGCGATCATCCCGATCACCGTGCGACGCGCGAGGTGGGACGCGCCCATTGGTACAGCGACTATTCGATCACCGTCGCGCGGATCGAACGCGACTATGACTGGTCACGCGAATGAGCGCCGCGACGAATATCGATCGCCGCTTCGCGCTGATGTTTCTCGTCATGCTGACGATCGCGGCGGGGAATACCGCGCTGCAATCGGTGCTACCGGCGCTCGGGCGGTCGCTGGGGGTCAAGGACAGCGCGGTCGCCGCAGCCTTCTCGGTCTCCGCCCTATTGTGGGTCGTCGCCGCGCCGTTCTGGGCGGATCGGTCGGACCACCACGGCAAGCGCGCGATGATCCTCCTGGGGGTCGGCGGCTTCTCGGTATCGCTGACCCTGTGCGGGCTGTTCCTGGCGGCGGGGATCAACCACTGGATCGGCGGGACGCTGGCGTTCGTCCTCTTCATCGGCGGGCGGCTGATCTACGGGACCTTCGGGTCCGCCGCACCGCCCGCGGTGCAGGCGATCGTCGCGGGCGAGACGACGCGCGACGAACGGACCAAGGCGCTGACCTTGCTCGCCTCGGCCTTCGGGCTCGGCACGATCCTGGGGCCGGCGATCGCGCCCTATCTGCTGCTCGGCAAGATCGGATCGGTCACGATCGGGCTCGCGGGCCCGGCGTTCGTCTTCGCACTGTTCGGGGTCGGCGTGTGGGTGACGGTGCGGCGGATGCTGCCCGACGACCGCGCGAGCCGGACCAGCCCGACGCACGGCGCGACGAGCGCCTATCCCTCGATCGGCGGCGCGCCGACCGGGGCCAGCGTGACGGCGGCGACCGCGCCGGTCGGCGAGCAGGTCCGCTATACCGATCCGCGGATCCGCGGCTGGATGATCGCTGGCCTGGTCATGGGGCATGCGCAGGCGATGACCAGCCAGGCGATCGGCTTCCTCGTGATCGACCGGCTCCACGTCGCGCCGGACAAGGCGCTCGAGCCGACGGGGATCGTGCTGATGATGGGGGCGGGGGCGGCGCTGCTGGCGCAATGGGGCGTGATCCCGCGACTGAACCTGGCGCCGCGCGCGCTGGTGCTGGTCGGGCTGGTGCTGGCGGCGGCGGGCACCGCGCTCACCGGGCTCGGTACCTCGCTCTATACCATCGCGACCGCCTATGCGCTGGCGAGCCTGGGGTTCGGCTTCACCCGACCGGGCTTCACCGCAGGGGCGTCGCTCGCGGTCGGGGCGGAGGCGCAGGGCTCGGTCGCGGGGAAGGTCACCAGTATCAACGGGGCGAGCTTCGTGCTGGGGCCGTCGATCGGGGTAGGGCTGTACGAGTTGCAGCATTCGCTGCCGTATCTGGCGGCGGGCGCGGCGTGCGCGGTGATGATCGTCTACGCCTGGGCGGCGCTGCGCGATTAAATTCCTCCCCGGCACGGGGAGGGGAACCAGCGAAGCTGGTGGACGGGGCGGGCCGCGAGCGAACGGCCCGTGGAAAGCCCTCTCCACCACGCCGCTCTGCGGCGCGGTACCCCTCCCCGCCAAGCAGGGAGGAATTAAGTGGGCCGCGGAAACGCAAACCCCAGCGGCTGGATCGCCGAGGCATCCTGCTTCAACCGCGCCGCCATCTGCTCGTAGTCGCGTTCCATCTCCGGCGTCACCGATGCGCGGGATTCGCCGAGCGCGGTCTCGAAATCCGCCATCGTGACGCGCTCGCTGCTGATCGACCGGCGCAGCGCGACCAGGCCGGCGCGGCGAACCACATCCTCCAGGTCTGCGCCGGTGAACCGGTCCGTCCGGCGCGCGACGACATCCAGGTCGACATCGTCCGCCAGCGGCATCTTCTGCGTCTGGATCGACAGGATGCGGCGCCGCCCGGGTTCGTCGGGCACGCCGACATAGACCAGCTCATCGAACCGCCCCGGGCGAAGCAGCGCGGGGTCGACGAGGTTCGGTCGGTTGGTCGCACCGATCACGACGACCGACTGCAGCTCCTCCAGCCCGTCCATCTCCGCGAGGATCGTGTTCACGACGCGCTCGGTCACCTGCGGTTCGCCACCCCCGCTGCCGCGCGCGGGGACGAGTGAATCGAGTTCGTCGATGAAGATGATGCAGGGGCTGACCTGGCGCGCACGGGCGAACAGGCGGGCGATCTGCTGCTCGCTCTCCCCATACCATTTGCTCAGCAGGTCGCTCGACTTGGTGGCGATGAAATTGGCCTGCGCCTCGCGCGCGACCGCCTTCGCCAGCAGCGTCTTGCCGGTGCCGGGCGGGCCGTAGAGCAGGAACCCCTTGGCGGGCCGGATCCCCAGCCGACGAAAGGCCTCGGGGTCCTTCAGCGGCAGTTCGACGCCCTCCTTCAGCCGCATCTGCGCATCGTCGAGCCCGCCGACATCGTCCCAGCGGACGCGCGGCGCCTCGACCATCACCTCGCGCATCGCGCTCGGCTGCACGCGCTTCAGCGCGCCGAGGAAATCCTCGCGCGTCACCGACAGCGTCTCCAGCACCTCCGGCGGGATCGTGCGTTCCTCCAGGTTCAGCTTCGGCATGATCCGCCGCACGGCCTCGATCGCCGCCTCGCGCGTCAATGCCGCCAGATCCGCACCGACGAAGCCGAAGGTGGTTCGCGCCAACTCGTCCAGATCGACGCGTTCGCCCAGCGGCATGCCGCGGGTATGGATCGCCAGGATCTCGCGCCGGCCGCGCTCGTCGGGCACGCCGACGACGATCTCGCGGTCGAACCGGCCCGGTCGGCGGAGCGCCTCGTCGATCGCCTCGGGCCGATTGGTCGCGGCGATCACGACAAGGTTCGCGCGCGATTCCAGCCCGTCCATCAGCGTCAGCAACTGCGCGACGAGGCGTTTCTCCGCCTCGCCAGACACCTGGCCGCGCTTGGGGGCGATCGAATCGATCTCGTCGATGAAGACGATCGATGGCGCAGCCTTGGTCGCTTCCTCGAACACCTGGCGCAGCCGACCTTCCGATTCGCCGTATGCCGACCCCATGATCTCGGGGCCGTTGATCAGGAAGAACTGCGCGTCGCTCTCGTTGGCGACCGCGCGCGCCAGCCGCGTCTTCCCCGTGCCCGGCGGTCCGTAGAGCAGCAGGCCTTTGGGCGGATCCACGCCGAGCCGCTGGAAGAGCTCGGGGTAGCGCAGCGGCAATTCGACCATCTCGCGCAACTGGTCGATCGTGCCGCCCATGCCGCCGATATCGTCGTAGGTCACGTCCGCGCGCCGGGCGGCGGCGGGTTCCTCATATTCGGCGCGCAATTCGATTTCGGTGTTCTCGTCGATATGGACGATGCCCTTGGGGCTCGCCGCGACGACGAGCAGCCGCACCTCCTGCAACGCGTAGGCGGGCGCGTTCATGAAGCGCTGGACTTGGGGCGGCATGTTCGCGACGCGCTGGTGTCCCGCGGTCGCGACGATGTCGCCCTGGCAGAAGGGCCGGCCGAGAAAGGTGCGTTTCAGCGCGTTGCTCGATCCCTGGAGCCGCAGATTCTGCTGCGCGGGCGCGAAGACGACGCGCGTCGCGGGTTTGGACTCGGCCTTGCGCACCTCGACGAAATCGCCCGAGCCGACGCCGGCGTTCGCGCGCTGCAGCCCGTCGATGCGGATGATGTCGAGTCCCTCGTCCTCGGCGTAAGGGCCGATCGCACGCGCCGGGGTGGATTGCTTGCCGATGACCTCGACGATGTCGCCCTCGCCGATGCCCAGCGCCGCCATCATGGCATGCGGCAGATGCGCCAGCCCGCGACCGCTATCCTCCGGCCGGCTGTTCGCCACCTGGATCTTGCGTATGTTCGCGTCGGTGTCCGC
>CAXTVB010000180.1:0-5804 GCA_964247555.1 uncultured Sphingomonas sp.
GTGCGGCGCGCGTTCGGGGCCGACCGAGACATGGCGGCTGGGAAGGCGGTTCTTGTCGAAACGATTGCTCATGACGACCGCCTATGTCGCGAGACCGTCGTCCCGCGCAAGTCCGTTACGCGCCGATCCCCTCCAGCGCATGCGCGACTCCGTCCATCGTGAACGGCTTTTGCAGACGCGGCCGATCGGCATGTTCGCCCAGTTCGCTGTCCGCGCTGCCCCCGGTCGCGAACACGAAGGGAATGCCGCGCGCCGCCAGCGCATCGGCGATCGGAGCGCTTTTTTCCCCTCCGCGCAGGTTCACGTCGAGGATCGCCGCACCGACCCCGCCCGACTCGATCAGCGCCAGCGCGGTCGCGACGGTGTCGGCGGTGCCGGCGACGTCCTTTTGCAGTATCTCCAGAAAATCCTCGAGCATCATGGCGATCAACGGTTCGTCTTCGACGACGAGGATACGCTTCGGCGAGGTCATCGACGCCCCTGTAACGAAGCGCGCGCGAACGTCAAATCGGCATGGCCATTCAATGTCCCGCCAGCACGTCGCGCGCCGCCTCCGCGAGCTGCTGGACGGAGAAGGGTTTGGGAAGAAACGAAACATTGTCGAGGTCGATCGACTTGCGCAATTGCTCCTCGGCATAGCCCGACATGAACAGGATCGGCAGGTCCGGATAGCGTTCGCGCACGATGCGGACCATCGTCGGGCCGTCCATCGTCGGCATGACGACGTCGCTGATCAGCAGGTCCGGGCGGCCGCTGGTCTCCAGCACCTCCAGCGCCGCCTCGCCGTTCTCCGCGGTCAGCACGCTATAGCCCTGCCGGGTCAGCGCACGCTCGGCGACCGCGCGGACCATGTCCTCGTCCTCGACCAGCAGGATCGTCCCCGTGCCCCAGATTTCCGCCGGGCGCCCGGCAGGCCGCGCCGGCTGGGCACGGACCACCGCGCCGGCGGCATGGACCGGCAGGTAGATCGTGAACACCGCGCCCTTGCCCGGCGGCGTTTCGGCAAAGATGTATCCACCCGACTGCTTGACGATGCCGTATACGGTGGACAGGCCGAGTCCGGTCCCCTTGCCCACCTCCTTGGTGGTGAAGAAGGGTTCGAAGATCTTGGGCAGAATATCGGGCGGAATACCGGTCCCGGTATCGGCGACGACCAGCGCGGTATAATCCGCGACGGGCAGGATGTCGGACGCCATCTGCCGCACTTCCGCCGCGGTCACGGTACGCGTCGTGATCGACAGGACGTTGATCGCGCCCTTTTGCGGAGCGGCCAGCATCGCGTCGCGCGCATTGACCGCGAGATTTACGACAACCTGTTCGAGCTGCCCCGGATCGGCGCGCACCGGCCCCAGGTCGCGGCCATGCTGGACGTCCAGGCGGACGGTCTCGCCCATCAGCCGCTTGAGGAGGTTCGAAACCTCGGACACGACATCGGGCAACTGCAGGATCTGCGGGCGCAGCGTCTGCTGGCGGCTGAAGGCCAGCAATTGCCGGGTCAGCCCCGCGGCGCGGTTCGAATTGGTGCGGATCTGCTGGATGTCGTCGTAATCGCTGTCGCCGGGGGAATGGCGCATCATCATCAGGTCGCAGTGCCCGATGATCGCGGTCAGGATGTTGTTGAAATCATGCGCGACACCGCCGGCAAGCTGTCCCACCGCCTGCATCTTCGTCGCCTGCGCCACCTCGCGCTTCAGCCGGCTCTCCTCGCTATTGTCCTTCAGGCTCAGCAGCACCGCCGCATCGCCCAAGCCGCGCGCGCCCGCGATCGTCAGCGCGACGGGTTCGTCGGGATGGTCCTTCAGCCGGACCGCCATGTCGGTCGAATGCGTCGCTCCGCTCGCGAAGCGCCGGATGGCATCGGCGACGGCGGTCTTGTCCTCGCGCACCACCAGGTCGCCCGGATAGAGCGGCGGCGCGGCGCGATCGACCGCGGCGGCGCGGACGAACGAATCGTTCATCTGCAAAAAGCGCCCGTCGCGGTCGACCAGCGCCATCCCGAACGGCATCAGGCTGACGAGACTTCGGACGTGCGCGGAGGCACTGGCGCCGATCGCCGGCGCGTCGTCCTCCTCGTCGAGCAAGGCGACGAGCGACGCATCGTCGTCGCCCTCGCCGAACGGCACCTGCAACACGCGCAGCGGCGTGCCTTCCAACCCCTCGCGCTCGAAGCGGACCAGCCCGCGGCTGTCGGTGATCAGGAAGCGCGCGAAATCCTGTCCCTCGATCGCGCCGTCCGCGCGGCCGGTGGCGCGGACGCGGAGGACGCGATTGGCGACGCGGACTCGGCCATCGGCCTCGATCGTCGCGGCCATAATGCCCGCGGTGCCGAGCCGGTCGCCCGCGGCATCCGCGATGGCCGCATCGATGGTATCGACCGCGTCCTGCGTATCCGCGACGGCAAAGCGCCAGACGAGCATGTCCGCCTCCTCGCCCGTCCGCTCGATCGTGACCGCAAGCTCCCCACCCGCGACCGGCAGCGCGTCGAGCCTCGCCTGCCCGTCGCGCCACGCGATCCGACCGACCTTGCCGAGTTCGGTGACGGCGGCCTCTGCGATCGGCAGCCCGGGCGGGGTGGGAAAGCCGTCGAACAGCGCCGAATAGGCGTCGTTCGCGCAGACGAGCCGCCCGGCGCGGTCCGTGATCGCGACCGCATCCGTGCTGGCGGCGGCGACCGATCTGATGAACGCCCAGTCGATCGATCCGGCGCCGGGCGCGGCGGTCGCGGGCGCCAGCAATCGCCAGACGACGACCATGCCGATCGCGATCACGCCGCCGCCGAGGAACCCCGCGGCGGCGACGACGTCGCGGACCAGCCACAGCACGAGCAAGGCCGCGACGAGCGCCGCCGCGCCCGCCACGATCGCGGCATTGCGGACGGCGCCCTGGCCGGCCGTCATGGGGGCGGTCGTCGCCATCGGATCGATCGCCCCCGCTTACGCCGTTACCAGACGCGGACGCGGGCGTCGCGCGTCAGGTACAGCTTGCCTGCCGGGGCCGGCGAGAAGGCGGCGTACCATGGGTCCATGTCGCGCACGATATCCGCGCGCTGTTCGGACGGCGAGTGCGGATCGGTGACCAGCTGCTTCTTCAGCTGCGCCTCGCGGTAGTTGCGGCGCCACACCTGCGACCAGCCGAGGTAGAAACGCTGATCGCCGGTGAAACCGTCGATCGTCGGTGCCGCCTTGCCGCCCAGTGCCTTGTGATACGCGTCGTAGGCGACGGTCAGCCCGGCAAGGTCCGCCATATTCTCGCCCAGCGTAAGATGGCCGTTCACATGCACGCCCGGCAGCGGTTCGTACGCGTCGTACTGCGTCGCCAGCTGCTCGGTCAGCCCCTTGAAGTTCGCGACATCGGACGGCGTCCACCAGTCGGCCAGTTCGCCCTTCGCGTTGAACTTCGCGCCCTGGTCGTCGAAGTGATGGCTCATCTCGTGGCCGATGACCGCGCCGATGCCACCGTAATTGACCGCCATGTCGGCCTTCGGATCGAAAAAGGGCGGTTGCAGGATCGCGGCGGGGAAGACGATCTCGACCATCACCGGATTGGCATAGGCGTTCACCGTCATCGGCGTCATGCCCCATTCCCACTTCATCAGCGGCTTGCCCAGCTTCGCGACGTTCCAGTCATGCTGCCAGGCATTCGCGCGCACCGCATTGCCGTAAGCATCGCCGGGCGTGATCGTCAGCGCGCTGTAATCATGCCACTGCGACGGGTACCCGATCTTGGGCGTGAACGCGGCCAGCTTCGCATGCGCCTTGGCCTTCGTCTCGGGTGCCATCCAGGTCAGCTTGTCGATCCGGACGTTCATCGCGGCGATGATGTTGGCGACCAACGCGTCGGCCGCGGCCTTCGTCTCGGGCGGGAAATACTGCTTCACGTAGAGCTGCGACACATCGTCCGACAGCGCGCCCGAAGTGAAGTCGACGGCCCGCTTCCAGCGCACCGCCTGTTGCGGCGTGCCGGACAAGGTCGTGCCGTAGAACGCGAAATTCTCCTGGTCGAACGCGGTCGGCAGGACGGCGGCATATTCGTCAAGCGATCGCATCAGCAGCTGGTCGCGCAGCACGCCGATCGGTGCGTCCGCGATCGCCTTCGCGATGCCCGCGATCGCGGTCGGCTGGCCGACGATGACGGTATCGACGGGGGTGCCGATGTCCTTGAAATAGGTCGCGAAGGCGAAGCCCGGCGCGCTCTTCTGCAAGTCTGCGACGGTCATCTTGTTATAGGTCTTGTTCGCGTCGCGGCTCTCCACGCGCGTCCAGCTGACGCCCGCGATCCCCGTTTCGTAATCGACGACCGCCTTCGCGCGTGCATCGGAATCGCTGAGCCCCGCCAGCGTGAACATCTTCGCGATGTGCGTCTGGTACGCCGCCTTTTGCGCTGCGAACTTGGCGTCCAGATAATAATCGCGGTCCGGCAGGCCGAGCCCCGCCTGACGCAGGCCGAGCGCGTAGTTGGACGGCTGTTTCGCATCCTGCCCGACGCCGCCGCCGAACGGCCCGCGAATGCCCATCCGGTCGGCTTGCGCCAGCAACGCCGGATAGCCCGCCTTGTCGGTCAGCCCGGCAATCTTGGTCATCCAGGGCTTGATCGGCGCGAGTCCCTTCGCGTCGATCGCCGCGGTGTCGAGATAGGTCGCATAGGCGGTGCCGATCTTGGAACCCGTCGCCTTCTGCGCTTCCAATATGTCGTGCGTCCGCGTGCGGGACAGGTCCGCCAGCACGTCGAACGCGCCGAAGCTGGACTTGTCCGCCGGGATCGCGGTCTGCTTGCTCCAGGTGCCGCCGGCAAAGCCGTAGAAATCGTCGCCCGGCGCGATCGACTTGTCCATACCCGCGGTATCGAACCCGAAGTCGCCGATCTGCGGCTTGGCCGACTGCGCATGCAGCGCGACCGTACCGACCAGCGCCGACGCTGCCAGCAGGCTCGTGAGAATTACCTTCTTCATCCGTCTTCTTCCTGTCGTCAGTGTCTTACCAGATCCGCACGCGCGCATCGGGAGCGAGATACATGGCCTGGCCCGGCTTAACGTCGAACGCCGCATACCAGGGGTCGAGGTTCCGCGTCGTCAGCGCGCGGTAATGACCCGGCGAATGCGGATCGCTGAGCAGCGCCTGGCGCAGCGCGGGTTCGCGGTACTTCGTCCGCCACACCTGCGCCCAGCCATAATAGAAGCGCTGGTCGCCGGTCAGCCCGTCGATCACCGGCGCCGGCCGACCGTTCAGCGATTTGTGATAGGCGTCGAGCGCCACCGTCAGCCCCGCCAGATCGGCGATGTTCTCGCCCAAGGTCAGCCCGCCCTGGATATGCTGGCCGGCAAGCGGTTCATAGCCGTCATATTGCTTCACCAGCGCATCGGTGAAGGTCTTGAACTTGGCCACGTCCTGCGGCGTCCACCAATCGCCCAGCTTGCCGGTCAGGTCGTATTTCCGGCCCTGGTCGTCGAAATGGTGACTGATCTCGTGCCCGATCACCGCACCGATCCCGCCATAGTTGATCGCCGGGTCCGCCTTGGGATCGAAGAAGGGCGGTTGCAGGATCGCGGCGGGAAACACGATCTCGTTCATCGTCGGATTCGCATACGCGTTGATCGTCATCGGCGTCATGAACCATTCGCCGCGATCGAGCGGGCTGCCGAGCTTCCTCAGGCCGCGATCATATTCGAACGCGTTCGCGCGCGCGACGTTGCCGACCAGATCATCGCGGGCGACGACCAGCGCCGCATAATCGCGCCACGTCTTGGGGTAGCCGATCTTCGGCGTGAACGCGGCGAGCTTCGCCTGCGCCTTCACTTTCGTCTCGGG
>CAXTVB010000181.1:0-5790 GCA_964247555.1 uncultured Sphingomonas sp.
CCATCGGTAGGGCTCAGCCAGCCATGGCGCTTCGTGACCATCGACGCCCCGGCCACTCGCGCCGCGATCCGGTCCGATTTCCTACGCTGCAATGCAGATGCGCTGGCCGCGCAATCGGACCACCGATCCGCCGCCTATGCCCGGCTCAAGCTCGCAGCGCTGGACGAGGCCCCTTCTCAGCTTGCGGTGTTCGTCGATCCCGATCCGACGCAAGGCCACGGCCTCGGTCGGCTGACCATGCCCGAGACGATCGGCTATTCCGCGGTCATGGCCATCCACACGCTCTGGCTGTCCGCATGCGCCGCCGGGTTGGGGCTCGGCTGGGTATCGATCCTCGACCCCGAGCGCGTGCGCGACGCGCTAGCACTGCCCGAACGCTGGCGGCTGATCGGCTATTTGTGTCTAGGCTACCCGGCGAACGACGCCGACACGCCCGAACTGGAGCGCGAAGGCTGGGAGCATCGCCGCCCACCCGCGATCGTGCGGCGATGACGCCGCCCGGCGGCGCGCGGCCGCTGACCGACGGCGAGCGCACGCTCGCGCGGTCGATCTACCGCGACGCCATCGCGCTCGACCGCGTCGAGATCCGCCGCCGTCGCTGGTGGCCCTTCCAGCCGCGCAACATCGTCATGGCGCCGACGGGGCACGTCCACCTCCACCCGGCGAGCCCGATCTGGAGCGAGGATTTCAGTCGCGAGGGACACGGGCTGCAGGGACTGTTCCTGCACGAACTCTGCCATGTCTGGCAGCACCAGCGCGGGCTGTTCCTGCCACTGCGCCGCCATCCGTTCTGCCGTTACACCTACAGCTTCCGTCCGGGCGTACCGCTGGCCGGCTACGGGATCGAGCAGCAGGCGGAGATCGTGCGGCACGCGTTCCTGTTGCGCGAGGGGGTGGCGGTGGTGGGCGCGCCGGACTTGGCACGGTATGAGGCGCTAATGGCGGTCTTCGGCTAATCCCACCCCGGCGAAGGCCGCGGCCCAGTTGCAGCGAAGACGTTGGGGAGCGACGTCCTCTCCAATGAAGACCTTCGCAACTGGACCCCGGCCTTCGCCGGGGCGGCAAGTTCTTTGCCGAGGTGATGCGTCTAAAGCGCCCCGAAATCGATCGGCGCATCCTTGTCGAGCGCATTGTCCGCTGCCGGCATCGGGTATTTCAGCCCGGTCGCGCAGTTGAACAGCACGACCCGCTCGTTCTCGTCGACCTCACCCGTCCGCAACGCTTCCCGATACGCAGCCAGCGTCGCGCCGCCCTCGGGACACAGCAGCAGCCCGTCCTTGCGCGCGCAATCGTCGACCGCCTTCAGGATCGCCGGATCGCCGACCCCCAAGGCCTTGCCACCCGATTCACGCACCGCACGCAGGATCAGGAAATCGCCGACCGCCTTCGGCACGCGGATGCCCGCCGCGACGGTGGAGGCGTCCTCCCAGCGTTCGGCATGCTCGACGCCGTCCTCGAACGCGCGGACGATCGGGGCGCAGCCCGATGCCTGGATCGCGTACATGCGCGGCCGCTTGGACCCGATCCAGCCCATCTTCTCCAGCTCGTCGAACGCCTTCCACATCCCGATCAGCCCGGTGCCGCCGCCCGTCGGATAGAAGATCGCATCGGGCAGGTCCCAGCCGAACTGCGCGGCCAGCTCCAGCCCCATCGTCTTCTTGCCCTCGATCCGGTACGGCTCCTTCAACGTCGAGAAGTCGAACCAGCGCCCTTCCGCCGCCCCCTTCCCCACGATCGCGCCGCAATCGTCGATCAGCCCGTTGACCCGCCACACCCGTGCGCCCTGCGCCGCGATTTCGCGGACGTTCACCTCGGGCGTGTCGGCAGGGCACAGGACGATCGTCTCGATCCCCACGCGCGTCGCATAGGCGGCAAGTGCCGCGCCCGCATTGCCGTTGGTCGGCATCGCGATCCGCGTGACGCCCAACTCCTTCGCCATCGCCACCGCCATGACGAGCCCGCGCGCCTTGAAACTGCCCGTGGGGAGGCGCCCCTCGTCCTTCACGAGCACGTTGGGCGATCCGGCACTCTTCGGGATCTGGATCAACGGCGTCTCGATCTCGCCCAGGCTGACGACATCTTCGGTGCGACGCACCGGCAGCAATTCGCGCCAGCGCCACAGGTCGGTCTGCCGATCCTCCAGCACCGCCTTAGGCAATGCCGCCGCGACTGCGTCCAGATCGTAGCGCACCAGCAACGGCTTGCCCGCGCGGGACAAGCCGTGAAGCTGGTCGGCTTCGTAGCGCTCCCCGGTCATCGAGCATTCGAGATGGGTGACGAAGGTCGGGCGATCGGCGGTGAGGTTCGGGTTCATGTAGCGCTTGTAACCGCAGCTAGTCGTCAAATTCCAGCGCGGCGGCGGCACCGCCCGACAAATCAGGCGGGCGATTGGGCTCAACCGGGCAAGGCTCGCCGCAGCCTCCATCGTCTTTGCTGGGTCGGTGACGACGAAGTCTTGCCCAAATGCGGTCGTGAAGCGCACGTTCGGCAGCCCGTCGCGCGGCCTGGTGGCCAGCGGGCACCTTCGGAACAGGGTCGTGCCGCGGTCGCACTGGGTCAATCTCCCTTCTTGGCGACTCCGACCATCGCCGGCCGCAACAGCCGGTCCTTGATCATGTACCCGCCCTGCATCTCCTGCACGATCGTGCCGGGTGCCTCATTGCTCGGTACTTCCAGCATCGCCTGGTGCTTGTTGGGATCGAGCGTCTCGCCCAACGCCGAGATTCGCGTGATCCCGTTCCGCTGGAAGATCGACGTCAGTTCGCGCCCCGTCGCCTCCAGCCCGGCGACCAGACCCTTGAACTTCGCATCCTCGCGCAAGTCGGCCGGGATCGCGCTCAGCGCGCGTTCCAGATTGTCCGCGACCGAAAGGATGTCGCGCGCGAAGCTGGTCGTCGCATAGGCGCGTGCGTCCTGCGTTTCCTTCTCGGCACGGCGACGCACGTTCTGCACCTCGGCCTGCGCGTACAGGACGTTCTGCTTCGCTTCCGCCAGCTGGTTCTCCAGCTCGCCCACACGGTCGTGTTCCGCCACTTCGGGCGCGGTCTCCGCGGTTTCTTCGCGGAGGTTTTCGTCGTTCTCGGTCATGCAAATCCCTGTAGTAACCGGACGCTCAGCCCATCAACCGGGCGAGCGTCGCTGCCGTGAAATCCACCATGGGCACGACGCGCGCATAGTTCAACCGCGTGGGCCCGATCACCCCCACGACGCCTACCACGCGTCCGCCCGCGCCGCGAAACGGCCGGGCGATGACGGACGATCCCGACAACGCGAACATTTCGTTCTCCGCGCCGATGAATATCCGCGTCGCATCCCCGGCCCGCGCCGAATCGAGCAAGGCCGCGATCTCCTGCTTGCCGTCCAGGTCGTCGAGCAGATCGCGCACGCGTTCCAGGTCCGCCGCAGCAGCAGCGTCGATCAGCCGCCCCTGCCCACGCACGATCAGCACCGGACGCCGCGCGCCGTCCTCGCTCCAAACCGCCAGCCCGCGTTCGACCAACGTCCGCGCGGCGCCGTCGAGCGCCGCCCGCCCGTCCGCCAGTTCGCGATCGACCCGCAGCCGCGCCTCGGCCAGCGTCAGCCCGCCCAATGTCGCGGACATGTAATTGCCCGCCTCGACCAATGCGGACGATGTCATCCCGCCCGGAAGCGCGATGACGCGATTTTCGACGGCGCCGTCCTCGCTGACCAGTACCGCCATCGCCTGGTCCGCCGACAACGGCACGAAGCCGATCGACCGCAGCTTCACCTCGCGCTTGGGCACCATCACCAGGCCTGCGCACGCCGACAGCCCCGACAGGGCGGCCGTCGTTGCCGCCAGCGCTTCCTCGACCGGCCCGCCGCCGCCCGCCCGCGCTTCGATCGCGGCCCGTTCCTGCGCGGAGGGTTCCAGCGCCTGCATCATCCCGTCGACGAACAGCCGTAGCCCGCGATCGGTCGGCAATCGTCCCGCGCTGGTATGCGGGCTCGCGATCAGCCCCGCCTCCTCCAGCTGCTGCATCACCCCGCGGATCGAGGCGGGCGACAGGCTGAGCCCCGACAGTTGCGCGATCGTCTTCGATCCCACCGGCGACCCGTTCGCGAGATAACTGTCGACGACCACGCGAAAGATATCGCGCGCGCGGTCGGTCAGTTCGGCGACGGGGGGCAAGGCCATGGTTGTGATCTAGGCTGGCGAGCAAGGAAGCGAAAGGCTAGGCGGACCGCGACTGGAACCACGAAGGAAAATCCATGCGCCCCAGCGGCCGCTCGCCCGATCAGATGCGCCCCATCACGATCGAACCGCGTTTCACGCGTCATGCCGAAGGATCGGTCCTGATCGGGTTCGGCGATACCAAGGTGCTCGTGACCGCGAGCGTCGAGGAGCGCGTGCCGCCGTTCCTGCGTGGCAAGGGCCAGGGTTGGGTCACCGCCGAATACGGCATGTTGCCTCGCGCCACGCACACCCGCGGCCAGCGCGAGGCTGCCAAGGGCAAGCAGTCCGGCCGGACGCAGGAAATCCAGCGGTTGATCGGACGGTCGCTGCGCGCCGTGGTCGATATGCAGGCGCTCGGCGAACGGCAGATCACGCTCGATTGCGACGTGATCCAGGCCGACGGAGGCACGCGCACCGCATCGATATCGGGTGCGTGGGTCGCGATGCGGCTGGCGGTGGACGGGTTGCTGAAGAGCGGCAAGCTGTCGGTCGACCCGATCAAGCAAAAGATCGCCGCGGTCAGTTGCGGCATCTACCAGGGCACCCCGGTGCTGGACCTGGATTACGACGAGGATTCGAACGCCGACGCGGACGGCAATTTCGTGCTGCTGGAAAACGGCAACATCGCCGAGGCGCAGGCGACCGCCGAGCATGCGACCTATGACGAGGAGGCGCTGCTCCGTCTGTTGCGCCTCGCGCGGATGGGCTGCACCGACATCTTCTCCGCGCAAGGGGCCGCAGTCGCGTGAGCGGGCCGGACGAAGGCATCGGGGGCGACGTGCCTCAGGCGATCCGCAAGCTCGCGCCCGGCAGACTGGTGATCGCGAGCCACAACAAGGGCAAGGTCCGCGAACTGACGGCGTTGCTCGCCCCTTATGGCGTCGAGCCGATCTCCGCGGCCGATCTGGACCTGCCCGAACCGATCGAGACGGGCACGACCTTCTTCGCGAATGCCGAGCTGAAGGCCCGGTCCGCGGCCGATCTGTCGGGACTACCCGCGCTGGCCGACGACAGCGGGCTGTGCGTCGATGCGCTGGGCGGCGATCCCGGCGTCTATACCGCGGACTGGGCGGAGACGCCGGCCGGGCGCGACTGGGACCTGGCGATGCGCAAGGTCGAGGATGCGCTTGCCGCGAAGGGATCCGAAGCGGGTCGCGACGCCCATTTCGTCTGCGTCCTCGCATTGGCTTGGCCGGACGGTCATGTCGAATGGTTCGAAGGACGTGCGGAGGGCAGCCTGACCTGGCCGCCGCGCGGGACGGTCGGCTTCGGCTATGATCCCGTGTTCGTCCCTTACGGCCGCGAACAAACCTATGCCGAACTGGATCCGGCCGAGAAGCACGCGATCAGCCATCGCGCCGACGCGTTCCGCCAGATGGTTGCCGCGGTGTTCTGACCCCCGCGACGGGTCGGCCGACTTATTCCCTAAGCCACGCCTCCGCCGCCGGGCGTTCGGAAAAGAATTCGACACCCGCGCGGTCGGTCAGACGGCGGGTCTGCATCCGCGCGAGCGAGAAGCCGGTGACGAACGCCAGCCGCTTCGACCGGAATTTCGGATGACCCACAACTTGGCTGAAGGCGGCGACGATCTCCTG
>CAXTVB010000182.1:0-5782 GCA_964247555.1 uncultured Sphingomonas sp.
CCCTGGCTGGAATTCACGACCAGCGATCCCTCCTTCAGCGCCACGCGGGTCAGGCCGCCGGGAACGACCTGCACGCCCTTCGATCCCGACAGCACGAAGGGCCGGAAATCCACGTGGCGCGGGCTGAGCCCGCTGTCCGCCAGCGTCGGCACGGTGGAGAGCGCGAGCGTCGGCTGCGCGATGTAGCGGTGCGGTTCGGCGATCAGCGCGGCGCGGAAATCCTCGATCTCCTTCCTCGATGCGGTCGGGCCGACGAGCATACCGTAGCCGCCCGATCCGTCGACCAGCTTCACCACCACCTCGTCCAGATGGTCGAGCACGTATTTCAGCGATTGCGGCTCACGGCAGCGCCACGTCTCGACGTTCGGCAACTTGGGTTCGCCGCCGGAATAGAATTTCACGATATCGGGCATGTAGCTGTAGATCGCCTTGTCGTCGGCGATGCCGTTGCCCGGCGCGTTCATGATCGCGACGTTCCCCGCCGCATAGGCCGCGATCAGCCCCGGTACGCCCAGCGTGCTGTCGGGTCGGAACACCAGCGGGTCGAGATAATCGTCGTCGATCCGGCGATAGATCACGTCGACCTTCACCCGCCCCGCGATCGTCCGCATCCAGACGATGTCGTCGTCGACGACCAGATCCGCCGCCTCGACCAGCTCGATCCCCATCGTGTCGGCCAGGAAGCTGTGTTCGTAATAGGCCGAGTTGTAATGGCCGGGCGTCAGCACGACGCAGACCGGGTTCTGCCCGCAACCCTGCGGCGCGACCGACTGCATCGTCTCCAGCAGCCGATCGGGATAGCTGTCGACCGCGGCCACGCGGAATTCGCGGAACAGTTCGGGACACAGCCGGAGCATCGCCTCGCGATTCTCCAGCATGTAGCTGACCCCCGACGGCGTGCGCGCATTATCCTCCAGCACGAAGAAATCGTTGGGGCCGGTTCGCACCAGATCGATCCCGCAGATATGCGCCCAGATGCCGTGCGGCGGGCGGATGCCGGCGATCTCGGGGCGGAATTGCGGGTTGCCGAAGATCAGGTCTGCGGGCAGCACCCCCTCCGCCAGGATGCGACGTGCGCCGTAGATGTCGTCCAGGAACGCGTTGATCGCGTCGACGCGCTGGACCAGCCCCTCCGACAGCCGCGACCATTCGTCGTGCAGGAACACGCGCGGGACGATGTCGAACGGGATGATCCGCTCGCTCGCATCGTTGTCGCCGTACACCGCGAAGGTGATGCCGAGCTGACGGAACGTCGTCTCCGCGGCCTGCTGGCGGCGGCGTAGTTCGGCGTCCGGGGTGTCTTCGAGCCAGCGCCCGAGCGCGGCGAGATCGGCGCGCGGCTCGCTACCGCCGCTGTGCCCCATGATCTCGTCGAACGCCGGTGTCCCCATCTGTACGGTAAAGCCCTATCCTGTCGCTGGTTCCATGCTGCCCCGCTTCGCTGCACCGCACAAGGGGGCCGCGATCACTTCGTCCGCTGCTGCTCGGCCAGTTCCTTGTCGAACGCAGTCCGCGCCACCGCGACCATCCGGCCCAGCTGCGCCGGGTCGACCCAGGCGCCCGGGCCGGCGGCGGCAGCCCGCGCGCGGCGCTCCGCCATCTGCGATGGCTCCGGGTGCGCGGTCAGCACCACGTCCGCCTTCACGCCCGCCAATCGCGCGAAGCTGGCCCGGAAGTCGGCGACGATCCCGGGATAGCCGCGATTGTCGATCAGCCGGTTGCCACCGACGGTCAGGCTGCACGCGAAGATCACGCGCAGGGTCCGCGCAGCCTCGCGCACCGGCATCGTCCAGCTGGTGCAGCCGGGCGTATGCCCCGGCGTCTCGAGCGCGGTCATCGTCACGCCGCCCAGCGTCACGCGGTCGCCGTCGTGCAGCACCCGGTCGACCTTCACCTTGGGAAAGGTCACCACGCCGTAGTTCGTCACGCTGGGCGGCACGCCGCTTTCCAGCGCCGGGGCGTCGGCATCCATCGCGGCGAGCCGCGCGCCGGTATCGTGCTTCAGTTGCGCCAGCCCGGCGGCATGGTCGAAATGCGCATGGCTGTTGAGCAGGATCTTCACCGACGACAGCGGCACCCCGAGCGCGGCGATGTTGCGTTCGATCCCAGGCACATTCTCCGCCAGCGTCCCGTCGAGCAGGATCGCGCCGTCGCCGGTCCGGATCAGATAGGCGGCCAGCCCCTTCGTCCCGACATCGTAGATCGGACCGATGACGTGGAACGGCGCTGCCGGTTCGCGCCAGGCGGGCGGGCTGGGAACGCTGGCCGTGACACCCGCCAGCGCCAGCATGACGACAGCCCTCATTGCAGCGCCTCCAGCATCCCCGTCGTCAGCACCTGCGGCAGGACCTGCGGTTCGGCAGCGCCCGCCGGATAATAGAGATACAGCGGCACGCCCGCCCGGTTGTGCGCCTGGATGAAGCGGCCGAGTACCGGATCGCCGTCTGTCCAGTCGCCGACCAGCACCGCGACGTCGTGCTTCGCGAAGGCGGCGCGCGTCGCTTCGGTCTCGATCGCGGTCTTCTCGTTGACCTTGCACGTCAGGCACCAGTCCGCGGTGAAATAGGCGAAGACCGGGCGCTTGGCGGCGCGAAGCGACGCGAGCTTCGCTTCGCTGAAGGGTTCCGCACCAGCGGTAACGGGCGCGGCACCGTGGACGGCGGATCGCGCGATCATGCCGCTGCTGAACGCCGCGACGATCACGATAGCGATCCCGTACCCCCAGCCGAACGCCAATCCGCGCCGCTGTCTCGTCCCACCGACCCATAGCAGAATCGCGATCAAGAGTGCCGCGAGCAGCGCTCCGCTCATCCCGTCGACCCCCGCCTGCCGCCCCAGCACCCAGGCGAGCGCGATGGCGGTCAGCCACATCGGCACCGACAGGATGCGGCGGAACGTCTCCATCCACATGCCGGGCTTCGGCAATCGCCGCCGCAGCGCCGGCACGAACCCGATCGCCAGGAACGGCAGCGCGAGGCCGAGCCCCAGCCCGCCGAAGATCGCGAGTGCCGCGAACCAGGGCAGCACCAGCGCCGCCCCCAATGCCGCGCCCATGAACGGGCCCGTGCACGGCGTCGCGACGAAGGCGGCGAGCGCCCCGGTCGCGAACGATCCGCCGACCCCGCTGGCGCCGGCGAAACGCGGCATCGGCACCTCGAACAGTCCCGACAGGTTGAGCGCGATCGCCACCGACAGCAGCAGCAGCACGACGATCGCGCGCGGATCCTGCAGCTGGAACGCCCAGCCGACCGCGCTGCCGCCCGCCCTGAGCGCCAGGATCGCGCCACCCAGCGCCAGCAGCACCAGGATCACCCCCGCGGTGTAGGCCAGCGCATCGTGCCGCGCGGTTCGCGCGTCGGTGTTGCCCTTCGCCAGGCTCAGCGCCTTCAGGCTCAGGATCGGGAACACGCAGGGCATGATGTTGAGGATCAACCCGCCCAGCACCGCGCCGAGAAACGCAACGATCGTGGTGGCGAGCACCCCCTGCCCGCCCGCCGCGGTCGATCCCGGCACCCCTGGCGTCGCGGACAGCGTCAGCCCCTGCGCCGGACCGATCCGCAACACGCCCTCGATGGTGCCCGACGGTTTGGTGCCGACCGCGGGCCGCGTCGCGATCGTCAATATGTCGCCATCGCGCGTGACCGTCTGCGGCGCGGCATAGTCGACCGCGCTTGTGGTCGTCGGGAAGAAATACGCGTCATTGGCCGCCGCGCCCGCCGGATAGGGCACGGCGATCCGCAGGCTTCCGTCCTTGACCGCATAGGTCGCCGTGCCGCCCAGCGGCTTGGGGATCGCCCGGCGCCACGCGTCGAAACTCGCACGCGTCGCGGGGGCGATCGCGCCGTCGCCGACGGTCAGGTCGATCGACAGCGTCTGCGCCTCGGGCACGCACATCGTGTCGGTGCAGACGAGATAATCGGCCTTCAACCGGATCGGCAGCTTCGTGCCCGGCGCCAGCCCGGCGGGAACGTGCAGCGTGACGAGCGGCGCATAGGGCGCCTTGTAGATATAGTTCATCAGCCCGGCGACGAGCATGGTGGACGGCACCGGATAGCGCAGGCCATCGATCTTCGCGCCCGCCGGCAAGGTCCAGTCGAGCTTCGCCGGAAAGCCGGCATCTCCGGGGTTCGACCAATAGCCGTGCCACCCGGTTTCGGGCTGCGTATCGATCGCGATCGTGACGCTGGTTCCGGCGCCGGGGGTCGTGCTCTCCGCCACCAGCGTCATCGGCAGATGCCGGCTCGGCGCGCCGAACGTGTCGGCCCGGGCGATGGCGGTCCAGCCCAGCAACAGCACCAGGACTGTCATCAATCGGCAACCGAGTTTCGTCATCGAAGTACCGTTCCAATTGCGCCGAGCGCCTGCGACATCGTAGCAGGGCGAAACGCCATCTACACGATCGGAGAACGGACGCGATGCGTGCCACCAAATTTCTCGCCGCCGCCACGTCCGCGGTCCTCTTCGCCGCCCCGGCGCTGGCGCAAAGCACCGGCACGCCCGCGCCGGAGAAGCCCAAACTGATCGTCGCGATCTCGGTCGATCAATTCTCGTCCGAACTCTATCGCCGCTACCTCGCCGGCTATACCGGCGGCCTGCGCACGCTGAGCGACGGCGTCGCCTATCCGGTCGGCTATCAAAGCCATGCCGCGACCGAGACGTGTCCGGGCCACTCGACGATCCTGTCGGGTCGCCACCCCGCATCCACCGGCATCGTCGCGAACAGCTGGTTCGACGTGAAGACCGGCTCCTCGATCTACTGCGTCGCCACGCCGGGATCGTCCGATCCGAATGCGCGCGGGCCCCAGAACCTGCGTGTCACGACGCTGGGCGACTGGGTGAAGGCCGCCGAGCCGGGGGCGCGCAGCTATGCGGTGTCGGGCAAGGACCGCGCGGCGATCACGATGGGCGGGCAACATCCCGACGGTGCCTATTGGTGGGTCGACGGGGTAGGCTTCACCACCTCGTCCTTCGCGGGCCCCGCCGGGCCGGCGGTGATCGCGTCGCTCAAGCGCTTCGACACCGCGTTGCTCGCCCGGTGGAAGACCGCGCCGCCGACCCTGTGGCCCACCCCCTCGCCCACCTGCGCGGCGCTGGAGAAGCCCGAGACGTTCGGCAAGATCACGCTGTCCGGGGCGATCCCGCCCGACCTGGCCGCGCATGTCGAGGAGAACCCGGCATTCCTGCAGACGACCGATTTCCAGGACAATCTGCGCGCCTCGCCTTTGTTCGACCAGGCACTGGAGGCGTTCGCCGAAAATGTCGTGACGATGCATCGGCTCGGTCAAGGTCCGGCGACCGACGTGCTGGCGGTCAGTTTCTCGGCGAACGACTATGTCGGGCATCGCTACGGCAATGGCGGTCCGGAGATGTGCGTGCAGCAGGCCGCGCTCGACGCGACGCTGGGCAAGTTCCTGACCTTCCTCAGCAGCCAGACCACCCCCTTCGTCGTCGTGATGACTGCGGATCATGGCGGCACCGACGCGGCGGAGCGCGAACATCGCCACGACGCGGATGCGACCCGCCTCGACAGCGCCGCGTTCGTCGGGCGGCTGAACAAGGCGGTGGAGGGGACGCTGAACCTGTCCTACGAACCCATCGTCGGCGACGATCCGCAGCAATTGTATATCAATGTCGGCCCCGACGCGGACCTGCATGCGAAGGTACAGGCGGCGGCCATCGCCTGGCTGAAGAAACAGCCCGAGGTCCGCGACATCTTCACCCGCGCCCAAGTCGAGGCCGCGGTCGTGCCTCCGCTCACATCGCCCGACAAGCTGTTGATGGA
>CAXTVB010000183.1:0-5759 GCA_964247555.1 uncultured Sphingomonas sp.
GCGGGTAAGACGATCATGAAGGACTCGCGCAACGACCGGCCGTCGTAATGACCCTCGAACGTTGTAGGGGTAGCGTAGCGCGAAGCGGATAGGTCTCCGTTTTCAGACGCTATCCGGCGGTTCCGCTGTGACGAGCGAACAGGCTCGACGGGTCCGCGACCGCCAGGAAGGCGTCCGGGCGCGCAAGCGCGATTACCGTCAGGCCGTGCGAACGGGCATGGTCGATCGCCATCGTCGTCGGCGCGGAGATGCCGACCAGCATCGGCGCGCGCGCGACCAGCGCCTTGTCCACCATCTCGAAACTCAGCCGCGAGGTGACGAGGAGGAACCCGTCGATCGCGCGACGTTCGATCGCCAGCCAGCCGATGAGCTTGTCGAGCGCATTGTGCCGGCCGACATCCTCGAATGCGGCGACGATCGTGCCGGCCGGATCGCACGCCGCCGCGGCATGGACCGCGCCGGTCGCGGCGTTCAGCGGTTGATGCGCGCGCAGGTCGGCCAGCGCGGCGAAGATCGCCTGCTGCCCGGCGACGGGGACGGGGGCGGGCGCGGCGACGGGCCGCCGGACCTGCTCCAGCCCGGCGATCCCGCACAGGCCGCACGCGGTGTCGCTGGTGCGATGGCGGACGCGGTCATGGATCCGGCCCTTGCATCGATCGTGGAGCGCGACGCGGACGATCCAGCCCGCTTCGGCTTCGAACGCGTCGACATCGACGATGTCGTCGATCCCGTCGGCCAACCGCTCGGTCAGCGCGAAGCCGGTGGCGAAGGCGTCGAGATCCGCGGGCGTCGCCATCATGACGGCATAGCCGATCCCGTCGACCTCGATCGCGACGGGGGCTTCGACCGCGACCGGGCGGGTCGCCGGAGACGTCTGGTCGTGGCGGACGATTTGGACGGGTTCGTCGCGACGGGTCACAGCGCGAGCAGGTCGGCGGGGGTGTTGACGTTGGCGATCGGTTGCGGAGATGCGATGGGCAGTGCGCCGACGGCAGCGGCCCAGGATTTGATGGACGGACCGGTCTTCCCCTCCTTGTCCTCACGTAAAGGCCGAAGCCCGGTCTGGTCCCCCGCGTCCGCGGGAACACCAAGTCGCTCGCGCAGAGCATCGAACGCGGACACCGGCCAATGTCCCAGCACCGGCGCGTCCGTACAATAGGACGGCGCCCGTACCAGAAGTGCTGCGATCAAACCCTCCGGCACCCGCGGCATGTCGCACCCGATCGTCAGCACGCCGTCGAACCCATACTGCACCGCGTGACCCAAGGCCGCCGCTATTCCCCCGAGCGGCCCTAGACCCGGCCCGGGCACGTCCGCGATCCCGTCAGCGCCCCCGACGTGCACCACCTTCGCCACGAACGGCGCGATCGCCGCGGCGGCGTGGTCGGCCAGCGCCACGCCGTCGAACAGCGCCGCACCTTTGTCCGATCCGAAGCGCAACGACCGCCCACCGGTCAGCACCGCGCCCAATACCCTCGCCATTCGCACGTCCTTCGTCACAGCGGCATTCAAATCCGCCTCCCGATCGCCTAGATCAAGCGTCAAGACATCAGGAAGCGATCGATGACCACCCATAACACCCGCATGCTCGTCCTCGGCTCAGGGCCCGCAGGGCTCTCCGCCGCGATCTACGGCGCGCGTGCCGGCATGGCGCCGATCGTCGTGCAGGGCATCCAGCCCGGCGGGCAGCTGACCACGACGACCGATGTCGAGAATTACCCGGGCTTCGCCGACGTCATCCAGGGCCCCTGGCTGATGGAGCAGATGCAGAAACAGGCCGAGCATGTCGGCACGCGGATGATGTGGGACACCATCGTGTCCGTCGACCTCACGCGGCGCCCGTTCCGTCTCGTCGGCGATGGCGGCGATATCTACGAGGGCGACGTGCTTGTCATCGCGACGGGCGCACAGGCCAAGTGGCTGGGGATCGATAGCGAGGAGCCGATGAAGGGCAAGGGCGTCAGCGCCTGCGCGACCTGCGACGGCTTCTTCTATCGCGGCAAGAAGGTCGCGGTCATCGGCGGCGGCAATACCGCGGTCGAGGAGGCGCTGTACCTGACCAACCATTCCCCCGACGTGACGCTGATCCACCGCCGCGATTCACTTCGCGCGGAACGCATCCTCCAGGACCGGCTGTTCGCGCATAAGGGTGTGACCGTGCTATGGAACAAGGAAGTCCGCGGGTTCGTGGACGGCGGCGGCACCGCGGGCCTCGTGGCGCTCGATCTCGAAGACACGCTGACGGGCGAGCATAGCCGGTTGGCGGTCGACGGCGGCTTCGTCGCGATCGGGCATCATCCGGCGACGGAACTGTTCCGCGGGCATCTCGATCTGGACTCGGACGGGTATATCGCGGTGGAGACGGGTTCGACCAAGACCAGCGTCCCCGGGGTGTTCGCGTGCGGCGACGTGGCGGACAAGATCTATCGCCAGGCGGTGACTGCCGCGGGAACCGGCTGCATGGCGGCGCTGGATGCCGAACGTTTCCTGGCGGCGGCGGAGTTCGAGGAGATGAAGGAAGCCGCGGAGTAGGGTCCGTTCCCCCGCGAAAGCGGGGGTCCAGGGGCCAAGGCCGGTGCGTTCCGCAACCCTGGGCTCCTGCGTTCGCAGGAGAACGGCGATACGGTGTGACCTACAGCGCCGCGACGATCGCAGCCTCCAGTGCCGCGGCGTCGCCCGCTCGCGCGAAGCTGTGCGAATCGGTCGGGAGAATCGTCATGCGCGTGTTGAGGCGGCGGTGGCGTGCGGCGTCTTCGAAGGTGATCGCGGTAGCGTCGCCCTTCGCCAGGACGATGCGAGCATCGTTGCCCCAGCCGCGGATCGCGGTGACGACATCGTCGGCCAGCGTCTGCGGCTCGGTCGGTGTCGCCGCGATCTTGCGCAAGCCACGGATCGCCTTGCCGATATCGATGCCGCCCGTAATGGCACGCCACCACGTTTTGGGATCGCGAAGGCGCTCGGCATAGCGCGCGCGGATCGCCGCGGCGGGGGGGAGCGTGTCGTCATGCTGCACGACCCAGGGATTGGCGAGCACGACCGCGCCGACCCCCGCCGCGCGGCCGAAGAGCGCCAAGGTTGTGGCCGCATCGCAATTGCCGAAGCCGACGATGCGCGCGATCTGCGGGGCATGCGCGAGAAACGCGGCCGCGGCGGCGATCAGGTCGTCCTCGGCGCCGGTATAGCCGCTGTTATGGCCGGTGGAGTCGCCGACTCCGCGACGGTCGTAGCGCAATACGGGTACGCCGCGTGCGGCGAGCGACGCGGCGAGCACTGCCATGCCCCGGTGCGCGCCACTGCGGATTTCGTTGCCGCCGGACACGATCAGCAACCCGGTCGCGCCGTCCGCCTCGTCGAGCGAACCGAGAAGTGTGTCCCCGTCGCAGGAAAAGGCGATCAGCCTTCGCATGCTGCGATCCAGTCTGCGATGTCGTCGGCAAGGATCTGCGACAGCGCTTCGTCGGTGCCGGGTTCGCTACGGCGCCAGAGCGGTGGGCCGTCCAGCTTGCGGTCGGCTGGTGCCGGGTCGGTCGACAATCGCAGGACGCGGCGCGGTATGTCCGCCTCGTCGGTCGGATCGCCCGTTGCGAGTGCGGCCAACATGGCGGGGGACAGTAGATTGCCGGCAATGAGCGTCTGCGAAGCAACCTCGCCCCATTGACCCGCTCTGCTTTCGGCCTGCTTCATCCGCGACAATTCGCGCAGGAGCGAGGGACCGTCCTGGGGGGCGAGTTGCCAGCTTCCGTCGAGCGACCGGCCACCGCGCTCCCGCCTTGGCGGGAGAACAAGGTTGGTGAGCAACGTGCCGCTGCGGATGGCGATCGCGTAGGTCGGGCGCCCTTCCTGGCCCAATTGTGTCACTGCGGCGGCGAGCGCGGTGCGCATGTCGGCCAGCGACACCGTCTCAAGCGCCACCACGCTTTCACCCTGTCCCGGCACATCTGGCAAGACGCTTCCGATCCCCCGTACCGCGAGCGCGCGCAGGATCGCGACGATGAAGGCTCTCGTCCGGTTCGCTTCCTCGAACAGCGGCAACGCGGCGACCACCACCGGCCCGCTATCTGGCCCGAATCGCAGCATCGCCTCGCGGCCGCCCGCCCAGTCATAGCCGTCGATGCGTGGATCGGCGGTCATGACGATCGCAGCTAGACCAGCGCCTTGGACGCGGCGAATGCGGTCAGCGCGCCGAACGTCTCCAGCATCTCGCCGTCCACTTCGTCGTCGTCGATCATGATGCCCAGCCGGTCCTCCAGCTCGGTCAGCACGCCCGCGACCGCCATAGAGTCGAGTTCGGGCAACACGCCGAACAGCGCCGTGTCCGGGCCGAACGCGGCGACGCGGTCCGCGGATAGGCCGAGTATGTCCGCCAGCACCGCGCGTACGGTCGCATCGACCTGGGGGGCGCCATCGGGGGTGTTGCCTTCGGGGATCACGCGACCTCGCTTCTATGTCCGTGCCGCCCGTTAGAGCGCGGGGGTGAATTCGGCAACGGCTTGGCGCTATGGGGGTGCGATGATCGCGCTCGATCCCTTGCCCCGACCGCTGGACCATCTGCCGATGTGCGGACGCGCAGACGACGTCGCGCTGATCGATCGGACGGGGGCGATGACCTTCGCCGCGCTGGAAGAAGCGGTCGGCGCAGCTGCGTCCTGGCTGGAGGGGCAGGGACTCGCAGCCGGCGATCGAGTGGCGACATGGCTGCCGAAGACGCGGACGGCGTGCATCATGCCGCTGGCGACTGCGCGCGCGGGGTTGGTGCACGTCCCCGTCAACCCGCTGCTCCGCCGCGCGCAGGTCGCACATATCCTCAAGGACAGCGGGGCGCGGCTGCTGGTGACGCAGGGTGCGCGGGCGGCGACGCTGGAGCCGGGGGATGTGCCGGCGGGGTGTGTGGTGATGGATGAACCCTCGTTCCCCCGCGAAAGCGGGGGCCCAAGTACCACGAACGCGGATGCCCGTTATCAGGGGCCCCCGCTTTCGCGCGGGAACGGTCCCTCGGACGCCGATCCCGACACCCTCGCCGCGATCCTCTACACTTCCGGGTCCACGGGCCGACCCAAGGGAGTCATGCTCAGCCACGCGAATTTGTGGCTCGGCGCGATATCGGTCGCGCATTATCTCCGCTTGGCACCGGCCGACCGCGTCCTCGGCGTGCTGCCGCTTAGCTTCGACTACGGCCAGAACCAGCTATTCTCCGCCTGGGCCGCCGGGGCGTCGGTGGCCCCGATCGACTATCCGGTGGCGCGCGACGTGGTGAAGGCGGTCGAGCGGTACGAGGCGACGACTCTGGCCGGCGTCCCGCCGCTGTGGACGCAGCTGCTGGAGGCGGATTGGCCGGTGGAGACCGCCGCCCGGCTGACACGACTGACGAATTCGGGCGGCGCGCTGACGCCGCGGCTGGTCCGCGGGCTACGCGCGCAATTTCCCGCCGCGGACATCGTCGCGATGTACGGGCTGACCGAGGCGTTCCGGTCGACATGGCTGGACCCCGCGCTGATCGACGCGCATCCCGACGCGATGGGCCGCGCGATCCCCTTTGCCGATGTGATGGTCGTTGCCCCAGACGGCAGCCGCGCCGCGCCGGGCGAGCCGGGCGAACTGGTGCACGCGGGGCCGCTGGTCGCGCAGGGTTATTGGCAGGATGCCGAACGGACGGCGCAACGCTTCCGCCCCGCGCCCGCGTTCGCGCAGACGCGCGGCCTGGCGGTGTGGTCGGGCGATACCGTGGTCGAGAGTGCCGACGGTTTGCTGCGCTTCGGCGG
>CAXTVB010000184.1:0-5738 GCA_964247555.1 uncultured Sphingomonas sp.
CAATGTCGAGAACATGATGACCGGCATCGGTTCGGTCCGCATGATTTCCGCGAGATAGTCGATGCCGTTCATGCCGGGCATTTCGATGTCCAGCGTCATCACGGTCGGTTTCAACTCGCGCACCATCGCCCGCGCTTCCTCCGCGCCATCGGCCAGGCCGACGACGGTGATGTCCTTGTCCTTTTCCAGCATGCCCGCGACTAGGGCACGCATCGTCATCGAATCGTCGACGACGAGAACTCTGGCCTTGGCCATCTTCATCTCCTCCGTTTGCGGGTTCAGGCGGCGTCGGCGAGCGGGGGCGCCAGCCGGTCGAGGTCGAGGACCAGGATCATCCGGTCGTCCACCGTCGCCAGTCCGTCGAGCAGCGCGGTGGCCTCGGTCGATCCGATATCGGGCAGCGGCTGCATGTCCTCGGGCCGGACGGTGACGATGTCGTTGACCGCATCGACGATCATGCCCTGCAGCTGCTGGCCGATCTTGACGACGATGATGACGTGGCGGGTCGTCGGATCGGTCAGGCCCCAGCCGAGCCGCATCCGCAGGTCCAGCACGGGCAGGACGACGCCGCGCAGGTTGACGACGCCGCGGACGTGCGGCGGTACGTTGGGCAGCGGGGTCGCAGGCGACCATGCGCGGATTTCGCGGATGGCCATGATGTCGATTCCCAGCGACTGGTCGCCGAGGTCGAAGGTGATGAGCTGACGGGTCATGAACGGGTCCCTTCGGGCGATCAGAGTAGGACGCGGCGGACGGCCGCGGAGAGTTTGGCGGGGTCGAACGGCTTGACGATCCAGCCCGTCGCGCCGGCACTGCGTGCGCGCTGTTTCTTCTCGTCCGAGAATTCGGTCGACAGGACCAGGATCGGCAAATGGCCCCAGCGGTCGGTCTCGCGGACCGCCTCGATCAGGCCGAAACCGTCCATGCGCGGCATGTTGATATCGGTGATGACGAGATCGGGCGCGGCTTCGTCGATGCGTTCCAGCGCGTCGACGCCGTCCTCCGCCGCCGTCACCGCATAGCCTTCCGCCGCCAGTGCATGGCGCAGCAGCGCGCGCATGCTGGGCGAATCGTCGACGGTCAGGATCGTTCGGGTCATGCTGCGTTCCTTCAGAACAGGTCGAGTTCGCCGCTGTCGACGGCGGGGGTGGGGGCGGCGATGCGGCGTACGGGCGGCGGCGCGGCGGTGTCGGGGACGATCCGCGCGCGCGACCGGCCGAGCGCGGCCTGGAATTCCAGACGGCGCGCGGATTTGCCGCCCAGGTCGCGGACGACCAGCGGAATCCTTTCCTGTTGCAGGAAACGAACCGCGAAATCGGCATTGTCGTTGCCGATCGCGCGCATACCCGCATGCAGGTTGGCGCCGCCGTACAGATGCGCGCGCAACCGGTCGCGCCGCGCGCCCTGGCGCAGCATGTCGTTGATGAGCAATTCCATCGCATGGACGCCGTACCGGTGCTCGGCGGCGGCATCGACGACCTGTCCCGGCTGCGGCTCGCCCAGCAGGAAATGATTGATCCCGCCGACCTTGCGATCGGGGTCGAACAGACATGCGGCGATGCAGCTGCCCAGCACGGTGCTGAACATCACTTGCGGATCGGCGGATACGCCGCGTTCGCCCTGGACGACGCTGACATGGCGGAATCCGTCGGCGCGGACGTCGCCGCGGGCGCGCGTCGGATCGAGCGGGATGCGGGCGGACGCGGTCATATCGCCATCTCCATCGCCGCCGACGCGATGCGGTGCAGCGGCAGTTGACGTTCGACGCCGCCGATCGCCATCGCGGCTTGCGGCATGCCGTAGACGACGCTGGTCGCCTCGTCCTGACCGATGGTCCGGGCGCCTGCGTCGCGCATCGCCTTCAGCCCGGCGGCGCCATCGGCGCCCATGCCGGTCAGCAGCACGCCGATCGCGGGCCGGCCGAGCCGGGCGATCGACCGGAACAGCACGTCGACCGACGGTCGATGGCCGCTGACGGTATCGCCCTCGTACAGGCGAATGCGGGGCGCGGCGGTGCCGACCACTTCCATATGGCGCGCGCCGCCGGGGGCCAGATACACGTGGCCGCGCTTCAGGATGGTGCCGCTCGCCGCCTCCTCGACATCGGGGGGGCAAAAGCGCGCGAGACGATCGGCGAAGCTGGTCGTGAACATCGCCGGCATGTGCTGCACGATGACGGTCGGCGGGCAGTCCCTTGGAAAGGCGCCGATCAGCGCCAGCAGCGCATCCACGCCGCCGGTCGATGCACCGATCGCGATCAGTCCTGCCCCGGGGGCCGGCATCGGTGTCGGGTCGATCGCCGACGCCCTGTCGCGCGGGATCATGCGACCCTCCTGTAGATCGTCTTGCCGACCGCCTCGAACAGCGGTGCGGCAGGGCCGGTGACTCGTTCGGAATGACCGATGTAGAGGAAAGTGCCGGGGGCCAGCAGTTCGGCGAAGCGGCCGACCAGCCGCTGCTTTGTTGGTTCGTCGAAATAGATCATGACGTTGCGGCAGAAGATCGCGTCGAACCGGCCGCGCATCGGCCAAGGTCCGAGCAGGTTGAGCGGACGGTAGCTGACGATCCGCGACAGCTCGGGCGCCATCGCCATCTCGTCGCCGACCGTCCGCGTCCAGCTGCGCCGCAACCGTTCGGGAATGTCCTTCGCCATGTCCCCCGGATACCGACCCGCCGCCGCCGTCGCGAGGACATGGGGCGCGAGATCGGTCGCCAGGATCGCCACGTCGCGCTGCGCCAGCCGCGCACCCGCTGCCGGATCCTCGCCCAGCAGCGTCATCGCCAGCGAATAGGGTTCCTCGCCGCTGGAACTGGCGGACGACCATAGCCGCACCGGCTGCCCGCGTTCCGCCCGAGTGACGAGGTCGGGTCGGACGACGGTCGAGAAATGCTCGAAATGATGATCCTCGCGGAAGAATTTGGTGTGGTTCGTCGTCAGCGCGAAGATCGCCTCGCGTCTTGCATCCGCGTCGTTGCGCAACAGCTCGACATATTCGGCGAAACCAGACAGCTGGCGGCGGCGTATCTGCTTCACGAGGCGCGAATAGACGAGCGGTCGCTTGCCGTCGTTCAGGACGATCCCCGAATGCGCATGCGTCATCCGCGCGATCGCGGTGAAATCGGCATCCGACAGCGCGAATTCGGCGGCGGGGGCAATCGCGGCGTTCATGCGGCCAACGCCCGCGGCGATGCGGTGCGGTGGCGGCGGACCAACGTCTCGACGTCGAGGATGAGGGCTACTCGCCCGTCCCCCAGCACGGTCGCACCGGCCAGCCCGGGCACCGGCGCATAATTCGCCTCCAGGCTCTTTACGACGACCTGGCGCTGGTCCTGGATGGCGTCGACCATCAGGATAGACTGGCCGGCATCTGTATCGACGACGATCAGCACCGCCTGGGTCGGGTCGGAACAGGCTTCGGGTACGTCCAGCAACCCGCCGACCCGCAGGATGGGAAGGTAGGCGCCGCGAATGTCCAGCACGCCGGTCCCCGGGCTGAAGGTGCGGACGTCGCCGTCCTCCGGACGCAGGCTTTCGACGACATGCGCGAGCGGGATGACGTAGGTCTGGCCGCCGACGCTGACGACCATGCCGTCCAGGATCGCGAGCGTCAGCGGCAGCGTCAGCGTGAAGGTCGACCCCTTGCCGAATTTCGACGCGATGCCGATCCGGCCGCCCAGCGCCTGGACGTTGCGGCGCACCACATCCATCCCGACGCCGCGGCCCGATATGTTCGATACCGTCGCCGCGGTGGAGAAGCCGGGCGCGAAGATCAGGTTTTCGACGTCCTCGTCCGACAGATGCGCATCGGCGGCGATGATCCCGCGTTCGACCGCCTTCGCGCGGATGCGGGGCAGGTCGATGCCGCGGCCGTCGTCGGATACGGCGATGACGATCCGCCCCGACCGATGCTCGGCGCTCAGCCGCACGACGCCCTCGGCCGACTTGCCCGCGGCGACGCGCTCGTCGGGCATTTCCAGCCCGTGGTCGACCGCGTTGCGGATCATGTGGGTCAGAGGCTCGCCGATCCGTTCGACGACGGTCTTGTCGACTTCGGTCATCTCGCCGACGACCTCCAGCCGGACGCGCTTACCGGTCCCGGCCTCCAGTTCGCGGATGATGCGGGGCACGCGGCTGAACACCGATTTCACGGGCTGCGCGCGGATCGACATCGTGCTGTCCTGCAATTCGCGCGTCAGGTGATCGAGGTCGGACAGTTCGTCGATCGTGCCCGCGCCGTGCAGCGACAGCCGCTGCGCCAGCATCGCCTGGGTGATGACGAGTTCGCCGACCAGATTCACCAACCGGTCCAGTTTGTCCAATTCGACGCGGATGGTCGCCGACCCCGCGTCCGCCTTGCCGGTGGGATCGGCCGGCGCGGCGGCGACGGGTGGGGGGGGAGCCTCGGCGACGACCGGCACCGGCGTCTCGACGACCGCGACCGGCGGTGCCTCGACGACTGGGGCGGGGGCGGGGGCGGGGGCGTCGCCCGGCGTGATCGATATCCGGTAACGATCGACCACGAAATCGAAGATCGCCTCGATCTCGTCGCGCGCCACCGATGGGGGCACCGTCGCCGTCCAGCCGATATAGCATTCGTCCACCGTCATCGCGTCGAGCGACGGCAGTGTGGACCGATCGAGGACCGTGACGCTGCCGCCCAGCCCCTCCAATTCGCGCAGCAGCGGCAACGGATCGCCGCCATTGTCGAACGCACCGCGGTCGGGGACGATCACGACCGTCCAGGGCGCACCGTCCACAGCCACCGGTTCGATGGAGGCGAGCAGCGAGTCGAGATCGAAATCCATCGCGTCGCCGGCATCGTCGAGGATCGGTTCGGCGACCGGCTCCGGCGTCGTCGGCGCTTCGGCCGATCCGGTCGCCGCCGCTTCCAGACGCGCCAGCACCGCATGATCGTCGGGCGCGGCGCCGCCGCTCTGCGCGCTCGCGACATGGTCGCTGAGGATGTCGAACGCGGCGAACAGCAGCGCGATGATATCGCCGGTCGGCGCGATCTCGCCGGTCCGCAGCAGGTCCAGCACGGTTTCCAGATGATGCGAAAAGCCCTGCAGCGCCGCCAGCCCGAACGCGCCGGACCCGCCCTTGATCGAATGGACCGCGCGGAAGATCGTGTTGATGGTTTCGGGATCGGGGGCGGCGTCGCGCACCGCGGCCAGGTTGGTTTCGATGGTCGCCAATCCTTCTTCGCATTCCTGGAAGAAGAGGCCCTGGATTTCGTCGAGTTGCATCGCCGGGGTCCTTTAGCGGTCGGTCGCGACGAGGAAGCTTGCGCCCGCGGTCCGCGCGGCGGCGCATAAGGCGGCGCTCGGCGCTTCGATGGCGAGGTCGCGGCCCGTCACGGCGGCGGTGGCATGCGCACTCAGCAACACCTGCAATCCGGCGACTCCGATCCGGTCGACCGCCGTCCCATCCAGGACGACCGGCCCGGCATCGGCGCGCAGCGTGTCCGCCAGCAGCTGGGCGGCCGGCAAATCGAACGATGCGGGCAGCGGGATACGGTTCATCGGGTAGGTCCTCGGAAAACGGGGATCGACAGGCAAGCAGGGGTGACGGTGAGTCGCGCAGCGGAGGGAGAGCGCGACCGAAAGGTCAGAATTTGGACCAGTCGTCGTCATCCGGCTCGACCGCCAGTGCCAACGCGCCATGCGTTTGCGGGCGGCGGGCGACGATCTTCGCCGTCGCCCGCGGCGGTGCGCGCCGCTGTGCCCGTGCGGCGGGC